>NHGH02000023.1 GCA_002172355.2 Euryarchaeota archaeon TMED132 | reverse complement strand
GTCTTCTAACCATTCCATCCATGTGATTCCTTTTCCGATATTTATGTGAATTGGTTTCCATAATCGTGGTAGTTTGTGAGTTTGAGGTGACATCATTTCTCTTGTCCCATTTAGTGCGATTGGCATTACTATAGTTTCGGGGTATGAAGCAGCAAGTCTAGCTACACCTGTTTTTCCAGGTAGAAGCAAAGGTGCTTCGGTTTTCTTAGAACGTGTGCCCTCAGGGAAAATGCCTAATGCACTTCTTGCAGATAGTACATCTGCTGCAGATGATAGTGCTTGGTCTCCTCCTTCTTCTCTATGGGTTTTGATTTGACCAGTCATTTTCATAAATTGCCTAAGCCAGAAATTTTTGAAATGACCATCCTTTGCAAGATAATGTGCTTTTCTTCGAGATGATGCTATGATTAGTACTGGGTCGACGTGCGATAGGTGATTAGCTGCCAAAATAGTTGGTCCAGATGTTGGAATATTATTGAGACCAGAGGCTTTTATTCGCATAATTCCTCTGATTAGAGGAGAAAATATGAAACGGATAAAAGAGTAACCAGGAGTACTTGGAATGCTTCCATTATATGGCTTAATGTACCAATGTTGCTTCAATTCATTCCATGCCATCTCGAGTTCAGATGAATTGGGCATATTGTTAACTGAAATACAATACCCTTTGATAATTGCCACTGATTAAAGTATTTTTTTTCGTTTTTGATAGGTTCTGTATATTATTCGGATACGAAATTTCAAATCACATTCAACAGAGCAGTAGTCATGAGCGAGTATTACTCTAGCATTTTTACTCGCACCTCGACAGTCTTTGTGGTTTTTTTATTGTCGTCAATTATAATTTCTCCTAGTGTTATGGCTCAATCTGATTGGCAAGAAGATGGCTGGTTGACGACCTCTCTGGCCCAAGAAAGGCTAGATAATGGTGATGAATTTGGTTGCTATGGGATGCAAGGCCTCTCTTGGAAAGCAGACCCAGGTGCAGTCGCTACTGAATGTCGCCAGTATATCGAGCAACGTGTCTCCGCAAATCGATGGGGTGAATCTCCCATTTCCACCTTCACTCCTGATTCATTATCACAGTATCAACATCAGATAATTTCTGAGAATGGATTTATGGTTCATGGTGATAATACCAACTTGCAAGGTACTGCTTGGCATTCTTCAAATGATACGCCTATCGATATGCTTGATTGGTATAACCTTGGTAGGAGAGGAGGTAGTCTGGAACAGATTATCGGTTCTAAACAACAGGTGGAAGATGCAGTTGATGAGGGTGGCTTAGTAAATCTATATTGGATTGGTAGAGTAAATGATGCTACTATAAGGCACGATAAGGATATTGAACAATACATAAGCGAACAAGCAGATGCTTGGCTTACTACTTGGGGTCAAACTTGGTCTTACTGGAGTGCAAGTAAATGCTATCAATTAGACCACTCAATAAATCAAGTTGGACAAAATTATGTTTTATCCTTTGAGTCTTTAATCACTGAACAGTGTGCCAGTATAAACCCAGGTAGATGGAATGTACCTCTAACTTGGGCCTTTGATGTTAATGATTCTCAGATTTTATCCATAATTGATTCAAATGGTGAAATGGAAAACATTTCTGAAATGCGCCATACAAAAGAGGGATACTCCCACTATGAGAATCAATATTTACACATTAGTGTAGTAAATGGTAATAGGGTTAACATTACTTTGACTAGTAATGATTATGATATTATTGAGATGACTGAATTTTGGAATAATCACAGTGCTGCAATAACTATTGCAGCGCACGAAACTACAGATTTATTCAAATGGTCAAAGAGATTTGTAGATCAAGAAAACCTCGTATTTACTTGGCTTGTCATTCCAAGGCCAGCGGAAAGTAAGTCGCCTTGGATTCCATATGTTGCATTCACAGTAGGTGCAGGAGTAATCATTACTATGCTATTAGTCTTGAAAAATGAAGGAATCGGGCCACTTGCAAGAAGTGAAAATCATCTTGATACCATAAGTGAAGCCGAATAGATAGCCACTTTCGCTCAATAATGAGCGAAGCCTTCATGGCTGATTGGTCTGCCCACGATATGAGGCTATTCTATGGGAGGGGGAGATGTTAAGATTGACCCTTGGAGTAGTAATCAATCTACTGATTATTCCAGAATTATCGAACAATTTGGCCTTTCATCTATGGATAAAGTTCAGGTTAATGAACCATCTAAACTCCATCGAAGAGGAATAATTTTCGCTCACAGAGACTTAGATGTAGTATTAGATGCTAAGAATTCTGGTGATAAATTCGGTGTACTAACCGGACTTATGCCAAGTGGAAAAATGCACATGGGGCATTCGATGGTAATTGAACAAGTTAAGTGGTTTCAAAAGCAAGGTGGAGATGTAACCATAGCGGTGGCTGACTTGGAAAGTCAGGCTACCCGTGGTGTTTCACTTTCAAAGGGTAGAGAGATTGCACTGAAAGAATATATTTCTAATTATGCTGCCCTAGGACTAGATCCTGAAAAGACTCAAGTATATTTTCAGTCGAGTAGACCAATAGTTCAACGACTCGGATTCCAACTAGGTAAAAGAACCAATCTTAACGAATTTGAATCCATCTATGGCTTTTCAGGAGACACTAACTTAGCCCATGTTCAAGCCCCAATGGTGCAAGTAGGTGACATCTTACATCCGCAAACTGAGGAATATGGAGGATTGAGACCTATCGTTGTTCCCGTCGGCGTCGACCAAGACCCCCATCTTAGGCTAACTAGAGGATTGGCTGCTAAAACCAATTGGTTCAATGTTAATGATGGTAAGAACTCTGGAGTGGTCATAGGACTTTCTATTCAGGAAGATAATGCCGAAATATTAGGCCAACAGCCTAATGGGAGAATTGACAAAGCGAAACTTGGGGCTATATTTGATGGAATCGTTTCTTGTTTGAGTGCTATTGGATATTCCGACATAATTTCTAATCCTAAACACGGTACAGTGAACGTCCCAGGTGCAACATCAAAGGACAAAATTAGAATTCGCAGTAAATTATTAGAGTATGAGAGAGAACTAGGGGGAATGGGTCTCTTAGCACCTTCTTCAACATATCATCATTTTGCCGTTGGTTTGACTGGTGATAAGATGAGTAGTAGCAAGCCGAAAACTACAATATTTTTGGGTGATGAAATCGACCAGGTTGCCAAGAAGATCAAGCGAGCATATTCCGGCGGTCAATCCACCGTAGAAGAACATAGGAGACTTGGCGGTAATCCTGATGTGGATGTTGCCTATCAGTATATGATGTACTTCTTTGAAGATGACGATGAGTTCTTACAATCCATTAATTCCGATTATCGAGCAGGTAAGATTCTTGCAGGCGAAATGAAGCAATTATGTATCGACAGAGCCACGGAATGGCTTTCAGAATTACATGAAAAGCGCTCTCAAAATGAGCACTTAGTAAGTGAATTCCTCGCTTCAGATGCGATTTAATCATTCTTGGAAAATACTGCAGGGTCTGGTCCTACAGGTAAACTTTCTAATTCAGCCTCAGTCAGGTCTCTTTCTGTTGCGTTTTGGTCGATAATCATGGAGTGCCCATGAGGGTCAAGAAATTCTAAAGTCAACCTTACATCATCATCTTTTCCTACATTTTCGATTTGATATTTCATATCCTTGAGCCTAGTCATATCTTCATTGGAATTTTCATCGTCTAAATCTCCAAGAACCATGTCAATTATCTTGGTAAATCTATTCAAAACACCCTCTACATTTGAGACATATCCAGTTGAACTACTCCCTGGGTTGACCTGTAAATCTAGTTCAAGTATACTGACAGTACATGATGATGAACGTACAATTCTAGATTTTAGTTGTTCTTCATTTTCTAAAATCAGCGTCCATCCGCCAGCTTTTTTCCCTTCAGCAGGAATAAAATCAGTTTGTCTCCACCCACAACTGTGGCACATTACAGTAACTTGGGTATGTTCGCCAAAGTAGGGTATTTCACTGATATGAGCAATCATATTGACTTCCCCGTGACGTGAACAAATTGGACATGGGATGTCCACAGGTTGCTCTTCGATCATAATCTTCGCCTGCCAAGTTCTTCTGCACTAGCGGCAAAAGCTTCCATTTCGATTCCTTTGAGTCCACGGCATCCTGGAGGTAAAAGCATTAACCTACTATCTGTAATTTGAATTATTTGACCTCCAAGGTCGCCCTCTATGAAGGTGTGAAGTTGATTGATGGCTGAAGAAAATTCTGTTTCTCTTTTGACTAATCTATTCATCTCCACTATTGCAGCATGTCCCTCAGACAGCCAATTTAGTAGCGTAGGGCATCCAGTGATATCGTTTAGAACTGCTCTATGAACAACTAAACCGGAATTGGTTTCTTTGATTGGGGGGCTAGAGTATAATTTTTCAAGGTCGTGATAAATCAAACCACTAGGCGCTGCAGGCTTTTCTTTAGTTTCAGACATGCTCGGCATTTCGAAGGTGTTCAGCCCCTCAGTATCTTCTTGAGCGATTGATTTTATCTCCTTTTTGAGAATTTTATCCGCTTTTGCAAGACTATCCAAATCTGGCATCTCTGGGATATTGACATTTGAAAATGCATCCAATGAGGATTGTGCATCATCTTTTTCGACGCCCCTTTTCTTCCTCATATTCTCACCTGAAAGGTAGCGCTTCAAGAATACTCCCATCAAATCGACTGTAAGAGGTGATTTTTATGACCATAGTACTGTCGCCATTTCGTGGGGTTGAAATACAATCACGGATAGGGGAAATCGCACCAATGTTCAATAGGTGTCGATTACAGCGAGGAGATATGATGAATGCAGAAGCAAATGTTGTCAAGACTGGAACAAGTACGATAGGTATTACTTTCAAAGGTGGAGTAGTGGTTGGAGCTGACCATAGGGCAACTATGGGTCATTTCATCGCTAATAAAAGCGTTCAAAAACTATTCAAAATCGGAGAAAACTTAGCATTGACTACCGCAGGATTAGTTGGACATGCCCAATCTCTGTCTCGTACACTTTGTGCTGAAGTTGCTCTTTTTGAACTAAGAAGGCAGCAACCTATGACTGTTAAGGGTGCAGCGACATTAACCGCAAATATTCTTTCTGGAAGACCACATTGGGTTCAATTGCTTATTGTAGGGGTTGACCCAGATGGCGGCCACGTGTACTCAATAGATTCAGCCGGAGGTTCAATTCCTGACAAATATTGTGCTACAGGTTCAGGTTCTCCTTACATGTATGGTGTCCTTGAAGATGGATTTAAGGATAACATGACCGAGACCGAAGCATTGAAACTCGCGGCACGCTCCCTTCACGCATCGGGGCAGCGTGATGCAGCCTCAGGTAACGGAATGGATTTGGCTGTAATCACTGCTAAAGACGGTTATGTGCAAGTCTCCCAAGACCAAATTAAGAAATTACTTTCTTGAATTTACTTTCCCGCAGTTCGCTGCATTGTGTCAAGTACACACTGTTGAATGAGTTGTGGACTAGAGGTTTTATTATGCGCCTTACATTTAAAGAAGTAAAAGATGAGATATCTAAGATTGTGCCTAAGTCGATTGAATATTCAGTTGAGTTGGAAGCAGGAAACATTGCAATTGTTACAACCGAACCCCAGAAGTTCGGTGGTGGGGATGGACTAGTTGGAAAAATCGCCAAGAAAGTTCGCAGAAAGATAAAGATTCGACCAGATAAATCTATTGTTAAACCAGAACTCGAAGCTAAAGTTATAATTGAGTCTCTAATACCTGAAACAGCAGAATTGACTCAAATCTATTTCGATGGTTGTTTTAGCGAGGTAATAATCCAGTGTCAAAAGCCTGGTGATGCAGTTGGACGTAGAGGTGCCATAGTTGGCGAGATTAGAGAAAAAACCGGTTGGATACCTATTGTTGAAAGGACGCCACCAATTTTCTCAAAAACAGTTCACGATATCAGAGGCTATCGAAGTGCAAATGCGGATGAGCGTCGTAAATTATTGAAAGATTTCGGATTGAATATGCATAGACCAACCCGTCCAGGTAGTTCATGGGCTAGAGTAACCGCATTAGGCTCATACCGTGAAGTTGGAAGGGCTTGTCACTTTGTGACCACAAATGAATCACGAATTATGATTGATGTTGGCGTCAACATTGCTTCTGATACAGATCCAATGCCTTTCTTTACTGCCCCTGAAGCACTTCCTTTGGAAAAACTCGATGCTGTAGTTTTGACTCATTCACACCTAGACCATGCTGGAATGTTACCTGTTTTATTCAAGTATGGATACCGTGGACCTGTATATTGTACTCCACCAACTCGTGATTTGATGCTTCTTCTTCAATCTGACTACATCAAGGTTAGCGGAGCAGAAGGTAGAAGCCCTCCATATGATATGGAAGATATTCGTACATGTATGAAGCACGTAGTAGATGTTGACTGGGGAGAAACTACAGACATTTCTCCAGACGTAAAGTTAACATTCTCTAATGCAGGCCATATTCTTGGTTCTTCAGCAGTACATTTGCACATCGGTGAAGGAAAGCACAACATTGTATTTAGTGGTGACCAAAAGTATGAGAAATCATGGTTATTCGACGCCGCAAATACAAGATTCCCTAAGGTTGAGACATTGGTCATTGAATCAACCTATGGCGCATCAGGAGATTATCAACCATCCAGGCAAGAAGCAAATCAAGAATTACAAGATATCGTCACAAGAACAATCCAAAGAGGCGGTAAAATGATTTGTCCAGTTTTCGCAGTAGGTCGAAGTCAAGAAGTTATGATTGCTATCGATGAATTATTTAGGTCTGGTACAGTTAAGCCTGTACCGGTTTGGCTTGACGGTATGATTCAAGAAGCAACAGCAATTCACTCATCCCACCCTGATTACCTCACTAGTAGTCTTAGAAAATCATTGCTTCAAGACGATGGAGAAAACCCATTCACAAGCGAATGGTTTAGGCCAGTAAAAGGTCGAGAACTTCGTGAAAGTATTATCATGGATACATCTCCTTGTATTGTTCTTGCAACATCAGGAATGTTGAACGGTGGTCCAGTTATGGAATATTTCAAGAACTGGGCTCATGAAGAACGAAACTCTCTTTGTTTTGTAGGATATCAGGCTGAAGGTACACTTGGAAGAAGACTGCAAAAAGGATTTGGAGAAGTACCTATGATTATTAATGGCAAAACCGAGATAGTCAAGGTCGGTTGTGAAATGGTTACAATCGATGGTTTTTCAGGACACTCTGATAGAAGGCAACTGCTAGAATTTGTTGACCAATTACATCCAAAACCTAAGAATATAATTTGTCATCACGGTGATTATCACAAGTGTAATGAACTCGGTCATACTCTTAGAGAGAGATACAAGTGTCGTACCTATGCTCCAAAGAATCTTGAAACTGTTAGATTACTTTGATCACATTAGTGGAATGTCAATATCCTCATCTAGAGGGTCGGGAACTTCGCTTTTTAGCGATTTAACAGAATCAAATGATGTTTTTCCTGAACTTTTTTTGGTCTTTATTGGTGATGCCGAATCTAAATTACCGCTTTTTTCATCCGAGTTGAATAGTTTCCAGTAAAGAATGACTATTGCAGAGGATAAAATGGTTGTGAAAATCAATATGCTGGAAGTATTTTCATCAATACTGGCTAGCATTATTGAAGTTAGAATAAGCCCAGCGGCCGCCGCTAAAATCACTCCACGATAACCTGCGACCATACATTGGGATGACCATGTTGTTCATGAACCTCTTGCGCTTGTCTTGTAATATGAAGCCGGGTCGAGTGCGTAAGACATGCCAAGGTTGGTTGATGACAGCTGTAGCGCCATGGGGCGAAAATGCTGAAGATGCATACGACCAAGGTTTGGTCGAAATGGGTCTTGGAGATACACGATTAATTGAAGTCAAAGGTGCAATGCTGCCTTTGAATTTCGAAGCAACTCCACCACGGGCTTTGCCTTTGGGTTCTTTGGTTGAATGTCACATTGCAACATCATACTCCTACAACGGGGGGAGTGCTTGTGCAGGAGTTGCATGGGCTTCATGTGTCACTCCTGAAGGAGATGAATGTGCAGTAGTTGCTACAATTTCCACTGAATTAGACTATGAAGAAACATCACTTCTCTTGAGGAGAAATTTGCAAAGAAGATTAGCAAGCAGGGACCTGGAAGTAATTTCTTTCGATGTAGCGGTCGATGAAGTGACTGCTGGTGCAGAACATCATGGAGTTGCAATGGCTGCTCTAATTCTGCCGAATTCACTTTCATTTGGAGGTAAGACTTCATCAGGACCTATCAGAGGTGGTTTGACCGTTTCATTGGATAATCAGCAGAAAAGAGTCGATGTCAAAGCACCAGCCGCTCCGGCACTTAGGCCAGGTGGCAGAAGAAATAGTGGCAATTCTGACTTTAGTTTGTAAGGGCATTATTCAAAAACTCTCGAATTAACAGATAACTATGGCTGAGTCATGGTTGGTTCTAAAATGTCCAGCATGCAAAATTTGTCATGGTCGTAAAAGTACTGGTCATTTATGCCCTCACTGCGGACAAAGGATTGGCGACAACTCCGAAGTTGTCGACAAAGCGGTTGATTCTAATGATTTGAGAATGAAAGTAGTTTTGGCAAATACTCCAGAAGAACTGAGGGCTTTGCTTCAATCAAAACTTTCCAAGGATTCTTCCTTAGTTGGTAAAGAGTATAATCCTGCAGCAGGATTGAGAGTAGTGAAAGATTCATGCGATAATAAAGGAATCATTTATCAAAAAATTATCGCTGAAAAACTGAGAAAAAATGGTCTAGAAATTGATGTTGTAGATTTTATGGAACATGTTGAGACTCAAGGTTTAGTCATTAGAATTGAAAGCGGCATATGGCAATTTCTTGAGTGAAGTTCATAGGTATGAAGTTGTGGCCAAGAACTACGGGCGTATGGGTTAGTTTGGCCTATACTCGGGCGTTTGGGACGCTTGGACCCAAGTTCAAATCTTGGTACGCCCACCATTTATTGACTACTGTCAGTTTTCGAGTGCACCCATATTATATGGTATCCGAATTGTGTCTTTATGAATTTAGTAGGGACTGATTCTGGTTCTGTTGCCCAAACTGCCTTTTCAAAATCTAATACCATTTGACCTTCCACAAACTCACCTAAGTCTCCTTTTTTACTTCCACTTGCACAGTTAGAAAACCTCTTTGCCATCTTCTTGAATTCTTTGAGTGGTTTTTTTGAATTTTGAATTTGTTCCAAGATATCTCTTGCTTCAGGTTTATTTGCTACTAAAATATGCCTAACATGTGCCTTTCGAGGATTATTTCTCTTATCCATTCTACGCATTGTGCTTCAACTCCTTTGATACATTTACAGAAAGACGGTCAAAGATATGAGCAGCTGTCCATGAAACTAATACCATGAGATAAATTGGTATTCCTCGTTCGACTAATGTGCGTTCTAAATCAGTACTAGTCCAAGGTAAAATAGCAATCCATCCGATGAAATATGAGGTGAATGAAAAAATAATATGAGGGTTAATTTCTTTTGAGAATAACTTTGAAAATACTCTACGATGGTGTTGAAAAGCCATCATTAGTCCTACTGTGAAGAAAAAAGAAGTATTCTTGATACCCGACGTTTCTGAGCCATAAATTGATTTAACTGGTACATGAGTAATTCTCCATGACATTTTAGCTAGATTAATTAACCAATAATTAGGATATCCATAACCTTTCCAAGATTTATCCCAATTCCACGATTCAATTATTCTGTAACTGGTTGCAGTATATCCACATTGAGGGTCCGAAATTCTTTGACCAGCGGCAAGTGTTGTGAAAAATGCTAGAATAAAACTTGCGATTTTTCTGATAATAGGCATATTTGAAGCATTATTTGGATGAATAAATCGGTCGCCTTTACAGTGATCCGCTTTTCCAGTAATTATTGGTTGAATCAAGCCCTCCATATCATCTGGATCCATTTGACCGTCGCCCGCCATCACGACACTGATGAATGGTTTTTCGGATATGTCCAATAATTTCCGATGTCCTCTATCGATAGATGAACCAACACCTTGACCATTATTTTGGACAATTTCCAGATTATATGCCTCTTTAGAAAATTCCAAGGCGACCTTTTCAGTTGAATCTGTCGAACCATCATTAACAACAACAACATCATCGACAAAAGTGGGAATATTGCTCAAAACCTTACCGATGAAATCCTCTTCATTACGTGCGGGGATAACAACTCCAACACGCCATTTGTGGTACACATTCCTTCCACTAAGGCATATCAAATAAACTACTTGATAGAAATATATTTACTTTCATATTGGATGTAATTAGTAATTTTTCATCATAGGTTTGAAAGGCAAAACCCTGTGACATGTCTATGCAGAATAAAGGTTCGAGGATTATTTTACTCGGCCGAGACCTCGAGTTGAGGATTATTTCTCTTATCGTTAGAGCTAGAGAGATATCTCAAGAAGTAGTATTTTTTGACTTAGGTTCTAATGATATGACTGTTGAATTGGCTGAAGAATTTGATTGTCGGGTATTTCATTATAATTCAGAACTTGGGTGTAAAGACGTATCAAAATATATCTTAGATTCTAATTTAGATTTAGAATTGACAAATTTAGTTCTAATGATAACCAGTGATTGGAAGTTAAGCGATTTCCCGATAATCGAGAATAGGATTAGAGAATCTTGGGACATATACATTGCATTCACTAATGAAGAAAGCCATGATTCAAGGGATGCCAATGAACTAGTAATAGATTCTATAGATTTTTCACATATGGTTTTATCCAACAAAGGTTTAGACGAGTTATCAAAAACATCTCCATTATCCAACGCCATCGATTTCGATGCAAACCTAAAAGTTCGAGTAACTCCAAATCAAAAAGCAATTAGATTACCTCAGAGAGAATCACTAGCAACCGCTTCGAGATTTGCTCAATTATTCTATTGGATGTTAGAAACAAGGCACCCACTCCTTCTTTTTGGTATACCTGGAATTGTTTTATTCGTTCTTGGATACAAACTTTCAGGCAATGTGATAGATACATTCAGTGAATTGAATACCACATCTATCGGCGTAACTCTAACAACGATTGCCNTGACATTGATNGGGCTTTTCGCCATGATGGTTGCTTTAATATTGTACATAATGGGNAAACAAGTAGAACAAATCCAATCACAGTATGATTGGTCCACTAAGTGAGTGATAATCCATGACATCAGAGAGTTATCTAGTCTGCCTCGATATGGACAGGGTNTTGGTTNACCACTTGTCAACTTGGCAATTTGTTTATGACCAGATGGGGTTATCCAATGATGAATCCTTCGAATTATACAATCAGGGCCTATTAGATGAATGGGACTGGATAAAACTCGACATTGCTCTTATCAAAGGAAGTAGAGATGCATCACAAAAGCCAGTTACAGATGCTGAATTACGTCAAAACATGGAAGGTATGCCAATGATGAAAAATTGGCGAATGTTGATACAAGGTCTTCTCGATGACGGAGCNAAAGTTGCAATTGTTAGTGGTGGNCTTCAACAAACAGCACGCGATATTGCTGCACAATTTCCAAGTGGAACACCTTGGAAAAGAAGATGGGGTGGAATTGACAGATTCACATCGAAAAGATTTGCAGATGGCCAAGACACTCAGTTGACAGTATTCACCAATGGTTGGCTAACAGGGAATCAATTTGGAGACGACTTCTTGATTGATGACTTTGGTAGGTATCAGGTTCAGATGAATGGTAAAGGTTCTATTGTAAATATGTTACAACGTAGATTTGGNATCGATAAAAAGCGTACTGCATCAGTTGGTGATTCCGCAGGTGACATCGGTATGTTTCAACAGTCAGGGTACTCAATCTGCTTCAATCCTTGGGACGAGAGGCCATTGGAATATTGTGATGAAGTGGTAAGAGAGAAAGATTTGGAAATAATTTTGAATAAGATTAAATCCAANATGTCTAGTTGAAAGATTTATTTAATCTAACCCGTAGAAANCATCATGTCCTCTATTGATGATTATGGGTTAGTTTCTTCATTTTGCCCTCATTGTGGCTTTATGTTAGGCGAATTTATTCCTGGNATTCCTTGCCCAAACTGTGGTGAAGATTTGATTTAATATTGATTAATTTCAACGCTATTTTNTTGAAGATAATCTATGATATATTGAATTGAATCTTCTGATAGATTTTCGGGTGGATGAATTCCTGGTTCNAAGCCACAGCCNCNCATAGGTCCTTTTTCTAAGAATAANATTGCNCANGCNGCAGTAACCAGNCCTGTTGTTCTTGCCATTGAACTATCACCNTNTTTTCCNTTATCATANACCATCCACCTNANTTTNGANNCNTCTNTTTCGACNTTNACTTCNANCCANGTAAANTCTTCTCGNCTATTATCAAATTTCCACTCATTCAAGAGTTCATTCTCNTCCATATCGATNCCNTCNGTGATCCACTTGTCAATNTGNCCTGGCCATCTGACAGTAAATTCTTTCATTTCTTTAGCCGGTATCGAGTCCATNATACTTCTAAGACCGTCNGTGAGGAATGCCTCCATCTTTCCATGNTATTCTACATCNATNAAATGTCTTTGAGATAGAGCNGGAACGGTNACNGATTGATTATTTTCNATTATTCTTGCAGGTCTAGTATATTCTTCNATGACATCNGAAGGAGAAAATGGAGCCATATATGACCATCCTGAATCAANCTTTGAAGGATTNCCACCAACTTTGATNTGTACAANATCTAATTCCCCNAANATCTTGCTACCACGTTTCACCAGCATATTAGAAAGTCCNGGNGCAATTCCTACATCCCATAGTAGTGAACAATTATTGCTTTTNGCAAGTTCAGAATACTTGATTGGGTCTTCNAAAGTAAATGCNAAGTCAATNATTTGNTGNCCNGATTNAATTAACTTAGGTCNAACCNTATCTCCAATTCTTCCNGGNAGCATGTTCACAACNACTTTGTTTTGTGGCAATGATTCAATAATNGAAAAAACATCTCCTTCAACANTAGTAACTTGTTCTAAGNTTGCTATTTCTNTAGGGACTTTCAAATCCACNACGGTTACAGANTTTCCATTTTCTANAAGTCGTTTGATTACAAACTTACCGACTAAACCACACCCCAGTGCAATTACATCGCTCATCAAATCACCTAAGGAGTGACTCTTCTAGAATCTCTAGGGAATGGAATGACTTCTCTAATGTGGTCNGCTCCACTAAGCCAAGAACAAACTCTGTCNACNCCAAGTCCAAATCCGCCGTGAGGNACACCNCCATATGTTCGAGTATCAATGTAAAATTGATANGGTTCTCTAGGAGTTCCTTCTTCATCGATTCTTGCTAATATTTCCTCTTCTGACCAAGTTCTTTCCCCTCCGCCAATAATTTCCCCATATCCTTCAGGGGCTAATAAATCGTGACATAGGACATATTTTTCATCATCAGGGTCGACTCTGTGATAGAATGGCTTTGCAATCTTTGGATAGTGTGTCAAGAAGTGTGGGACATCAAAATCTTGAGTCAGAATTTTCTCCTTAGAATAATCTAAATCCTGGCCCCATTCAATTTCGACTCCAAGTCCTTGAAGTGTTTCAACAGCCTCATCATACCTCATTCTTGGATATGGTGAATCAGCAAAACGACTGATTAAATCTAAATCTCTTCCAAGAGTTTCAAGTTCATCGCTTCTTTCNTCTAGAAGTGTGGAAGAAATATGACGTACAACTCCTTCGCCGTGGTTCATAATTTCATCATTAGTAGCCCATGCCATCTCCATTTCAGCATGCCAAAATTCTGTGAGATGTCTTCGAGTTCTTGATTTTTCAGCACGGAATGATGGTGCGATAGTGTATAATCTTTCTAAAGCAGGCATTGCTGCTTCAGCATAAAGTTGCCATGATTGAGTTAAGTATGCCTTTCTACCAAAGTATGGTACTTCGAATAGAGTTGAGCCACCTTCAACTGCACCAGCAACAAAGTTTGGTGCTTGATATTCAAGGAAATCTAGGTCTCTGAAATATGAGTGGATTGCACCGAAAACCGAACTACGGATTTTCAACATAGTAGTCATTCTGGAGGTTCTCAGGTATAGGTGTCGATTATCCAAAAGGAATTCTGTCTCTCCACCATCAGCTGCAGCCATTGCAGATTCTGTAATTGGGAATGGTGTTTCTGGATTAACAGGACCAATAACCTCTGCTGAATTAACAACGAGTTCATGTCCACCTTCAGAGCGTTCATCAACATTAACAGTACCTTTGAGAATTATTGACGATTCTATCAGAGCAGATTTGATTTGTTCAAAACTCTCATCTCCTAAAACATCTCTTTTTGCGACACACTGAATTGTTCCAGTGGAATCGCGTAGAACGATAAATCGAATCTTATTGGAACCACGAGAACGCTTGACCCAACCCTTCAATTCGACTTCCTTATTATCATGCTGACCTGATTGTACATCTCCAATCCACGTAGTCTTCATACTCTCGCCCATTTGACCCTAAAGATAGGTGTAATTCAATGTCACCCAAGTTGGAACATATCTACAAGTGCTGAAAATGCAATTTAATTAATCAATTATAGGAAATACTCAAACTATATCAGTGCTAGCAACCAGTATGAATCGTGTTGCAGTATATGCAATTGGAGGGAATGCCCTTTCTTCGCCTACTGGTGATGAAGATGGTAAAAGTGAACAGGTTCTTGCTAGTGTAATGAGTGATGTTGTAGACTTACTGGAAGCTGGATGGAGTGTAGTTTTGACACATGGTAATGGACCCCAAGTAGGACATCTTATGCAATTAGATGAAAATGTTTCACAAACTATGGATTCTTGGGTTGCTGCAACTCAAGGCATGATTGGCCATTCCTTATCGCTAAATTTAGATTCAATTTTGAATAAAAGAAGACGTCCAGAAAGAACCGCTTGCGTAATAACTAGAGTAGAAGTTGACCCATCCGATAATGGATTTAAATTTCCAACTAAACCTGTAGGACCTATTCTTTCAGACCAAGTAGTAATGTCTGCTGATTGGGATATAGCAGAGACGAAGTTGGGTCCAAGAAGAGTAGTTGCAAGTCCACTTCCAATGAATGTCTTAGACCTCGAAGTAATAAGGAAATTAGTCGAATTAAAGGCAGTCGTGATTTGTGGTGGTGGAGGGGGTATTCCAGTTGTGAGGCGAGAAAATCATTTTGTAGGAGTTCCAGCAGTTATCGATAAAGATAGATTATCATCATTATTGGCCATCAAACTTCAAGCGGATGCATTAATAATTTCTACGGCTATCGATTGTGTCAAGACCGGGTTTGGAACTAAAAATGAAAAATCACATCGAATTTTAACGATTGACCAGTGTGAAGAATTCACTTCCAAAGGTGAATTCCCAAAGGGTTCTATGGCACCCAAGATAGGTAGTTTAGTTGAAGCGACCCTTCATAATCCAAATTTAAAGTCGATTCTATGTCAGCCTGGAGATGCTCTAAAAGCATTGAAAGGTGAGGAAGGAACTACTATTATTGTCAAATGAATCAATCATTAAATTGATATGACACCTAGGCTTGGGCTGATTTATGTCAGTAATTATAGCAGAAGCGCACTGTGACGGACCGTGTGGAGTATACGACCCAGCAAGTGCAAGAATAGCAGGTGAAGCAGTACAATCGATGACAAAGAAAATGCTTGCTTTAGCAGAGAACCATTCCGAGAACAGCGGATCAGCATCTTATCTAAACACGATGGGTCGCTACGCTTCAATCAAAGAAGAAGAGGCACAGAAGTGTAAAGATGAATTATTGGTTTTGTGGACTGACTTCTTCAAGCCGCAACATTTGGAAGCAATTCCTGACCTCCACGAGATATTTTGGAAGGCAGCAAAACTTTGCAGTGCATGTAAGGTCGAAGTTTCAGCACAACATGCTCAAGAATTGATGGATGCTATCGAAGCCATTCACAACATGTTTTGGTCGGTCAAGGGCAAAGAAGTTCCTTGGATCCGTGCAAGTTGATTGTAGATGAAAAACATCCAAGTGGTTGTTTCAGGCCATAGTATGTGGCCAATCCTAGATGATGGGCANGTAATTGATTGTGAGAAGTATGACGGTCAAAAACTGTTAATCGGAGACATTATTGTTTTCTTACATCCATTCAATAAGAAGTTGACACTGATAAAAAGAATTCAAGAAATCAACTCAGAAGGTGAGTTGTGGGTTGTTGGTGANAATCCNGACCCCACATCTTCACAAGATTCTCATAATTTTGGATTTATTTCTAAAAACAATGTGCTAGGTCTCAACCGTGATTAGGCGGGCCTGACGGGGTTCGAACCCGCGACCGACGGATTAAGAGTCCGTCGCTCTACCTGACTAAGCTACAGGCCCAACCAAGCGTCTTAACACCCGTATTTAATCATTGATTTATTTATGACAATTAAAGACGGCCATTNGGGTTNATTATCTCTTCAACCCCATTNNTTCCAGCTAGTATTACTGCATCACACATNTCGTTGAANAAACCAACTTGAACTACNCCAGCAATCATCAAAATATCATTTTCCACTTTCNTTGGTTCTTCGATAGAAGGTCCGCAATGTGCGTCNGCAATCANATTNCCATTGTCGGTAATAACNGGATTATCNCCCGACATTCTACAATTAACACGGCAGTCAAGTAAATTAGTCAATTTACGAATTGTCGACTGATAAGCAAATGGTGTTATTTCTATCGGTAAAGGAAATGCCCCCAATTTAGAGACACGCTTTCTNTCATCAGCAACTACAACCATCGCCTTTGATTCTTGGGCTACAATTTTTTCTCGTAGTAATGCAGCACCTCCACCTTTTATCAATTGAAATTCAGGGTCAAATTCATCTGCGCCATCTATCACAATGTCCAAGCAATCGACATCNGAAAGTTCAACCAGAGGTATTCCGACTTCTAATGCTAATTTTTCAGTGGCCAAGGAAGTAGGGACTCCAACGATTTCAAGGCCTTCTTCTTTGATCATTCTACCCAACTCAATAACAGTATGTTTGACAGTAGAGCCAGTACCGAGTCCAACTTTCATATTGTTCTTGACAAATTTACATGCAGCGATGCCAGCATTCTTCTTCAGTAATTCGACATCTTCCATGTCTATTGTAAGGTGGCTGGGCTATTGATGATTTCTTTAACATCGGGTAAAAATTTGATTATTAAATATGGCGAAATCTTTTGACCTACCAGTACGCGTCAAAGTAGTNATGGGACTAATGAATCGCGGTATTTTTTCGGCCGTCGGGATTGTTATGTTGTTCGTTCTTTCGTCCCAAATGCCAATAATTACCGAAAAATCACCTGAAATTTCGATATTGTCNGATTCGGATATTGATTCAACAACACCTATTGGCCAAGGCACTACAGTTTCAATAGGTTCATTCCCTGACGGTGCTGTTGAGAAAGTCTCTGTTTCAGTTCCGGATGGCGAAGTAGTTCAAACCTTGAGTTTAGGAATTGAATCTTCTTCGCTTCCAACCTCTACTGCGTTTTCTTTTACTGATGCAGGCGATTTTTCTGCTTCACAAAATTATTCTGGTGTTGATGTCAACGGTACGTCANTATCACTATTGCCTCAAGAGTGGAANTGGGATTTTGAATCCGGTACTTTTTCTCCAGACTGGACCTTAAGTGGTGCATCAAACTGGGCGATTCAAAGTTCGAATGTTCTTGTTGGTTCTCAGACTGCGAAAGCAGGAACAATAACTCATAATGGATTAACTTCTATGACTTTAGATGTCTCTTCTTTGCCAGCGGGTACAGGNACATTTGATTATCAAGTATCTTCAGAAGGTAGTTTTGATTATCTGAATTTTTGTATTGATAACACNGNTTGTTCTCGCTATTCATACACAAATCAATGGTCGGGNACTTCTAGTGGNACACATACTTTCACAATCACTTCTTCCATCTCAACACTTACCTGGNCNTATACCAAGGACGGAAGCGTAAATTCAGGTTCGGATACTGCTTGGGTTGATGAGATAGTNATAACTCCAGCAGGAGGAGCAGGAAATGGCGATGGATATTGGATGTCTGAACCATTTGGTCCTGAGACAACAGGTCAAGGGGAGATTCGAAATTATGGCTACATGTACATGGATGCCTACATACCTGATGATGCGGTTTTTGAATGGGATTTAATTGATGCTTCTACAAATTTAACAATTCCAGGTTTTGAAGATTTAACCACAACCTCACTTGATCTGGGGATGATAGATTGGGAAACATATCCTATGGCTAGAATATTTGTTTACATGGAAACGACTTCTGGTACATTACCAGTTATCAACGGAATACATTTTGAAGGCTTAATGNTTGATGATTTCGCGACCAGTCCTATAGATAGAGGTTGGTCGCTTCAGAGTTCAAATTGGCTTAATGAGCAAATAAGTGGCTCAGGTACGGCAACTTCTCCTGAATATCATNTGAGGAGTGGTTTTGTTGGAATGAAATCTAACACTGCTCTAACAGGTTCTGCTAGACTTGAGTATAGTTTAGATTCAGGTCAGACATGGAACACACTTGTGAATAATGCATATCAAGGTTTGAATAAACCTCACTTTTCAGTACATTTTAGAGTTCTTGGAACTGGTGGAAATTGGGCATTGGATACCTTTGATGTTGAATTGGTTAGAACTAGTGTCGCAGATGGTTTAGAAATAGATGTTGGGCTTGATGGATTTGCAGATTGGTCAATGGATAAAACTGGAATCGGTAGACTCGGAATCCAAGATAGATTTAGTGATGATTCTTTATGGAAAGAATCTCCTTCTACACCCTCTACACCATCTTACTTTTCAGTAATGATGCCTTCATCGGGAATTGATTCCTTTAATTTCGTTGCAGCAAGTCCAGGGGTCGAAATGATAAATCCATATTTGACAGTCACCGTTGCTGGGCAAGATATTCTAACTAAAACATTAGACCCAATAAGTTCGGTTCAAGATGTCAAGTTATCTAATGGAGATATTTCAAATCTTAATACTGCGCTTTCTCAAGCCGTTTATACGATAAATCTCAATGGATTGAATTTCGTAGAAGTTGCGATTAAAATAGGCTCGTCATCTACTTCAACGAATGTCCATATGGGTGGATTGATGGCTGTATATGATGATTCAATTACTCTAGACTTCCTTGGAACCGATAGTTTAGTGCTGGGAATGAATAATCAATTAGGTTCAGTGATTTCAGTTTCTGGAAGTAAAGATGTATCACTACCAATTAGGATGTTAGGTACTGGTTCGATAGTTCTAACTGTTAATGGAATAACCTCGCAAGCATCGGTAATTCCAGTGTCCCTAGAGGTTGTAAATGTCACAGATACATTTACTCCATCAGTTGATTGGATCGATGTAGTAAGTACTTTCGACTTTTCTGGAATTGGGATTACCAATCCCGGTGATTATTCTCGTTCTAATTCTTGGCTCATTGATTTGAACCTAGTAGGTCAAAATCATAATAGTCAAGTTCGTTGTCCTATATTGTCTATGCCATTAAACGGCATTGGAATTACTTCTTGTATTCAATCAGGCGTTAATCTAATCTGGAGTGACCTTGGTCAAGGCGGTAGTGTTTCAATGGTTGAAAGTGGTACAATACTTCAGTTTAATCATAGATTTAAGTTCCCGGTTGACTGGGACGATGAGGACTCTCTTGTGGTTTCTGCAAACTTAGTATCTTCTAATGGCCCTATGCTCCCAGTNAGCAAATTGTTTGGACTTGGACATTCCAATGGTGTTGAAAATGATATTTCACTAAATGATTGGTACATAAATGGTATCAATGGAATTAGTTCGGATAATAATTATCCTTATCTTAAATCAGGAGAACCTGTTACTGTTGTAGCAGAATTAGGNTTTGAAGGTAGTGAGACATCATCTCCTAGAACTGGCCAAGTATTGGTTCGACTAATGGTTGAGGGTAATGAATACGCAACTTCTACAATCATCAATGATGGTATTGTCTCAATGCCTTGGATTGTACCATCAGATGGTAGTGAAGTCTTAGTGGAATTAGAACTAATGCCACTTCAAGGTCAGTCCGTTTCCTATCAAGTAACTAGTTCTGTAAATTTTGGCTTTGATTCAATTTCTCCAGAATTATTGTACATGAACGTTGATGAATATGACCATGTTGAAGCATCACCTTCTACCGTCCTTGAATTTACGATTTCAGACCGACCGGTTTTACCAACTCATGCTAAAATTAATTACTGGAATTCTTGGGAACATGATTCGAATAATGATAACTTAATGCAGATTGATGAGGTACATATTAGTGACCTTGTCCAACCAAATGATTTGGCATTATTACAAGGAAGTTATGAATATGACTTGGACNCCTCTCAAGCCGCAGATGGTTCATATTCCATCGGTTGGTTAGAAATTGCCGATTCAGCAGGAAATTTACTTTCTAATTCTGGCAATTCNACATCTCCATTATTTAATCTTCAGATAAGTAATGATGGTTCGCCACAACTGGGCTATGACCCATTGGATTGGGGGCTTGGACCTGATACTTGGCTTCACCCAGGTGAATTAATTAGTTTAGAAATTCCAATTTGGGATAAGAACGGGGTTACAGACATTAATCATATCGAGTTTGATTTATCTTCAAATCAACCAGATGATTCGACTATTATTTGGGATCGAGATGGAAATGTATGNACCGCATCTACTCTATACATAAGTATCGAGAGTTGCAGAATTGTCAGCACTACAGGAGATAGTATCTTTACATCAAATGGCAAATTTATTATTGATTTTATCTTGCAATGGGGCTTTGACCCCGACGATAGTATCTATCGAAGGCCTAGTATTATGCTATCAGATTTGAACGGACAATCAACCGCTTTAGAGTTATATGATTTAGATTGGAGGTTTTCTGGAGAAATGTCAATCGATAAGTCCACTTTAGAATTTAGGGTGAATGATGAATTGTTGACCGGTGAAGCCCATTGGGTTCAAGCACGACAAGATGTCAATGTCAAAGGTGAAATTGTTTGGTCAATGACTGATAGAAGTGTAAATCAACCACTGGACTTATTGTTTGAAATCGGTGGCAATCAAGCACAAGTAGATTTNATCAATGGTTCTTTCAATGGGACAATAATTTCGCCTATAATCAAGAATTCCTATTATTTCGAAGTATCTCTTCGTAATTCACCGAATGGGGCATCGATTAAACAACCGATAAATCCCCTGATGTGGTTTGTAATTGATGATTCTCCACCAGAGATGGTTAAAATTAATTATCCTAATGTAAATGAATTAATTTATGAATCTGAATGGTCAGAACTTGAGATTGAATTACTTATTTCAGAGTCAGATTATTTGGATATCGAATCACTTGAGNTAAACTGGGAAGTGCACCCTTCAGGATTTGGTATGTTGACAAATAGCATTGTTAATGGGTCTTCA
Source organism: Euryarchaeota archaeon TMED132 (assembly GCA_002172355.2). Lineage (GTDB taxonomy): Archaea > Thermoplasmatota > Poseidoniia > Poseidoniales > Poseidoniaceae > MGIIa-L1. Next base: position 30,455 of record NHGH02000023.1, on the reverse strand, counting down.
AATCTTGAACTATTAGGTGGTAAACCATATGGTCAAGAGGTGCCTTTATTTGTCTCAATTAACTTACAAGATGCTATTCTTGAAGAGGATAGAGACCAAGCACTTGAAATTCGAGTATGGGTTACTGGAAAAGACATGTCTGGTCAAGAGATAAGTTCAGANTTTAATGCAATAGATGCTCCTCTAAGTATTTGGCAATTAGAGCAACAAGTACCCGAGTTTGTATTCCAAGAGCCAGAGATATCNCCATATCGAGACATTTCAGTTGGCGATAATGTGGAATTAGCAGTATTGATTAAAAATTCCGGAGAAGCTTCAGGATTTGCGCAACTTGTAGTTGAGAGAGTTGAGAGTAATGGNGCTAGAACTAGGATTCATGCNCAAGAGATAGAAATACAATCTGGCGGAACTGGAATCTTTTCACATCAGTGGAGTCCAGACAGAGAAGGAACAATGTGGATTGAATTTGTAATTATNAATGGGCCTTCTGCTCAAACTGAGACCTTCTATGTAGAGGAAGAATCATCTGGCGGACTCTTAGGAGGGTTTGGAGAAATTAATCCTGTGCTATTAGTTATAATTTTCATATTCACCGTTGCACTGGTCGGTCTCCTAATTTTCGGACTACGTAAGCCACAAACGCCTAGAACTAATATGCCGAATAACCAAAAGCNATTACCNAGGCTNAANNAAGCTCAAGCNGCNGCNTATGCTTCNCAACANCATGCNAATTCACCNGGTGAAAATCCATATCAGTGATAGGATTCTTTCTCCGAAGGTTTTGAAGTGTATTGATTACACGGATATTTGGAGGGAGTAGGAGGGCCGCTGACAGAGTTCGACTCTGAGGAAAGTCCCCTCTCCATAACGCGTGTGCCTCGCAGAAGTGAGAAATCAGAGATGGTTAGGTCAATGCTACAGAAACGAACGATACAAGGTGTGTACTATGATGTTGNAAGACGGAGATTGCCTTGTGGTCGATGAAACGAGCAACCGCACAGGAGCAAGTCCAAACAGTCCCGTTTTGAGGTTGCGTGCCTAGGGACAGGTAGGATGCTAAGTTGAATGTGGTCNCCGAAAGGTAACAGAAAGGGGCTTACTCCCTACTCCTCCACTAATCTTCCAAGACCGCGTCAAGCGGTTTCATAGATATTGGCGATGCTAATGCGATATCTTCACCATAGTCAATCCAATTACCTTCTCCCTTAATTCTTGCCTTGATCGAATGTTCAAGAGTAATAACTGCAGGTAGTAGGAAAGTACTCGTTATGAATGCGAATATAATCAATAGACACATTATCATAAAGAAGTTTTCAAGACCNGGGAACGTTACCAAGAATCCAGCAGAAATACCGCTAACCGTTGTAATTGTTGTCTCAAATATAGTTTGACCCGTCTCTTCTATAGAATTAGCAATTCCAGTTGGAGTTTCACCTTCTTCCTGGATCCTATGCATCACGTGGATTGAATCATCAACTCCTATGCCAAATACAATTGTACCAATCATCGCAGTGAATATATTGACGTTAACNTCAGGGCTATTCATCAATAATGGTTGCCATAAGATAACTACGGCAACAGGGATCATTGTGTAAATTCCGAGCCTTATAGAGCGAAATACAAGAGCTAAAACTATTGTTAGAATTATCATTGTAACTATCGTAGTCAGGCTTTGAGCACCATGTATACCATCATTGATATCAAGAGATACAGGAAGNCCTCCTGTNAATTTCGAAGCTTGTGTTCCTTGTAAACCAGTATCCTCNCCCAGCATNAAATCAATATCATCTCTTAGTACTGCTGCCTCATTCAAGTTCATGTATGGCTGAGTAACATATACAATTCCCTTAGTACCATCTTCATTNAGTAACATCGAGAGTACTTCAGGGCTCAGTGTGTCAAATACTACATTGACCATNTCNTTTCTCAGTTGTTCTCTTCCTCCNGGNCCAGATGCATCGAGTAGTATCCAAGCACCACATTCGATTGGGTCATTACTTGTCCAACATGGCTCGTGAAGGAAATTCCATAGACTATCTTTGTAGACATAAGTTCCTCCAACNACCGGGGCTTCCCAACCGATTTGAACAGGTATTGTTCGAAGGAATGTGATGATGCTAGTTGTATTGGTTCTTTCAACATNATCGATACGATTTTCTAATCCATCAATTACATCTAAAACAGGTATGTCTCTAATTCTGTCNGTATTATTTTGATTATCACGTTCCTCTGCATTGAATATGAATAATGATGTTTGACCGCCACTGAAATAATTTGAATATTCAGCAAGTGAATCAAGAGATTCAATATTATCTGGAGCCTCAGATGAACCAGTAATTGGTTCGTTCATCTGTTCAAGGTCTAACAAACCTTTCGCTGTAATTGCAGTAGTAAAAATTAGGATAATCAAAAACCCCTTTACTGGAATCTTACCAATATTCTTCCACATCGAAGGGTTTGAGCGTTTATGGAACCCAGTCATCCATGCTAATGTTGGGACAAGAATAATACTAAACATTAATGTTGAAGCAATACCTATTACTAGAGTTATACCAACTGAACGAATTGGAGAGACAGTTACGATTTGAGGTGCGATAAGTACAGAGAAGCCCACTATAGTGGTCATGGCAGATAATAATACTGCTACACCGGTTGAACTTGTCATTTCTAGGACACATTTCTTGTAAAAATCCAAATCCCAAAGGTCAGGAACTTGGTTTAGAGTTTCCCCTCGTCGCCTTCTTCGTTCATTTTCATCATGAATCTTAGCCAGTTCTTTACGCCGCACTTCTTCAATTCTATTGACCATATGAAGGGAATAGTCGACACCCAAACCTATCAAAATGGGAAAAGTCGCAACAATCATCGGAGTCAGTGTGATATCAAGAATTACCGAAGACCCGAAAGTCACCGCTAAAGCCATGACGATTGGAAGTCCAGTGATTACTACTACCTTGAATGAGCGATGTAAGATTGTTATCACGATAATTGTAAATAATACAGACCAAGGTAGAATCATAAGCAAGTCTTCATAGATTTCTTCTGAAATATCCTCTAAAACTTTGTTTAAACCAGTGACTGTCATAATCTCGAGTTGTGCATCGGGACGATTATCTACGACATTTTCGAAATGNTCCATCAATTCTTTAAAATCTGCAAAATCTTCCATCTCTTCAAAATCTTGACTCATTCCTACAATTATGGCAGTAGTGTCCCAAATCCCATCACCATCTGTATCTTTGATTAAAGCATCAAAACTGCCATTGGATTCTTCTATTATCCTATCGATTTGAGCCTGTTCTGGTATTGCATATTCTCCACCTGGGGGTAGCATGTCACACGGAATATCAAAACCGATTAAATTGNCAGGGTCACGAGTATCAACTATGTTTTGACAAAATGAGTTATTGAAACGACCATCCGCAGAATTGATTTCTTTGATTATTTGAGCAGGAGAGATAATCCACAGAACACCATCATTTCGTCCTTGATCTTCTTTATCATAATCGATACCTCTNCTAATGGAATCTCCTCCAATATTTCTATCATCTCCTTCAACCCAACTTATTTCTTCGAGTATAGATTTTTCAGTAATATTGGTTTCACCTTTAACCCATTTTGGTTGGCCTGTATCTGGATCAATCGACGGTACAGCGTTGTCAGATTGAATATAAATTACAGTAATATCAGTGGACCATTCTTCTCTAACTTCAAGCAATAGTTCTGTTGAAGGTGCTCCATCNGGCAAAAATATCTCTACGTCATCATCTATTTGGTCTTGAAATGCCATACCTTGTTGAGCGAANAATGCAGCAATAATTACAAGAAGAATTACTACTGTAGCAGGAGATGACAATATATTTCCATACATACTNTCGAGTCTTTTTGTAGTTGAATCTCCTAATCTTCTACGCATACTCGAGAATTGCTCTGATACAGTATTGAGGGCTTCCCGTATAGGTCCGCCCCTTTCGCTCATGATTAGTCGAAATATAGTAGGGTCTTGAACAATACTATTACCATTCAGTAATAACAATCGAATTTAGCGCAAATTGAAAATTGCGATTAGTCTAGACCAAACTCTTTGACAAGAAGATGCTTAAGGAAACCTCGAGCACTCTGTAGAACAAGACCAGTTGCCATTAGAGATAGTCCTAACACGCCAATCCAAACAGCTGATAATCCAGTTCCAATGTAATTATCAATTTGACCAGTTACCCCTTGGGCTAAATTCAGACCCATTGCCGCACCGGTTGCTAATAATCCAAGTCCAGGGATTCCTAATACCAGTAGTGGTTTCTTTTGAGATAGTGAAAGAAGCGCCCAAGACAAAACNGTNAATCCATGAGATACAGCAGTAAAGTTNGAACCTTTAGGNACATCATANCGAATNATTGTTGGAACTTCTTGAATTNTNAGATTCTTNTCGTGNGCATCTTCGAGCATCTCGAGAGATAATTCCATTCCTTCAGCATCGAACCTCAATCGCTCGATAGCAGAACGAGAAAATGCTCTGAAACCGGACTGAGTGTCTTTAATTCCTAAATCACTAGAAAGATTGCTTGCAGCAGTGATTACTTTGATACCCAATCTTCTATATGCGGGCATATCAGTTCCTCCCCCACCATTGATGAAACGNGAACCAATTGTGAAATCTGCTTGACCAGAAATAATTGGTTCGAGTAATTTAGGAATATCTGAAGTTTCATGTTGGCCGTCGCTATCTAGTACCACTAAAGCATCAGCATTGATTTCTTTGGCCTTAATGAAAAGTGTCTTCAAAGCACCGCCATAGCCACGGTTTACTCTATGTCTAATTACTATTGCACCACATTTTTCTGCGATCCTTGCGCTTGAATCTGATGAACCATCATCGATACAAATNACAGCATCGACATATCTTAGAGCCATAGTTACAACTGTACCAATGGTCTCTTCTTCATTGTACATTGGCATCCCTGCCACGATGAAACGCTTGGCTTCATCGTTGTGTGCATCACCCATTTCCACAAATNTACCGGTTAACCGTGACTATATATTGGTATTGATATAATATAGTTTTTAGATGNGAATTACTTACTAAGTGCCCACAACCACTCCGTAGAGTGGTTGCAGGCGTTTTTTATGACGTGAANTCATTCACGACTTGTATTTTTTAGATAACCGATTAGTCTAGCATCTGGCTGATTGTTGTAACCGCTCTTTCACCATCAATCACTCGATTTAATGCATTTAGAGATATGACTAGAGGNACATATGTTTGTCCATCACTGGTCACATAAGTTGAACAGTCAGAAAAAGCATCATTATTGATGGAGATCTTTAGCGCTCCACCNGCATTACTCTTTCTTACATANCCCACTAGTAGGCTTCTGTTCTCTTCNATTTGTTCATTCTTACTTGCATTTTCTATTTTNTCTGTTTTNTGTTTTACCATTTTCTCACNACCTTGCTGACTNNGCCAGCAGGAAATATCTCTTTCAAANTCAAAGNTTATCAAACTAATTATTTGNTTNCANCAANAATACCATTCTCCTTATACGGTTGTGTTTGTTGGTTAAACTATGCGAGCACTNGTGACTGGTGGGGCNGGATTTATTGGTTCACANCTNATTGANAGATTGNTNTCTAGNGGNGATGAAGTNGTTGTTTTAGATAATTTNTCNAGTGGTAAANTNGAATTTATTNAAGNACANATCNATTCNGGTTCNGTNGTTTTNATCNANGGNGACATNACNNNNTTTGATGANGTATTNANNGCGCTATGNATGGNATNGATTGTGTTTTTCATTTNGCNGCTAATCCNGACATTAGNTTNGGNACNAAGATCACAGANACAGATTTGAANCAAGGNACAATNGCNACNTANAATATNGTNGAATCAATGAGAAGATGCGAAGTNAAGAAGATAGTTTTTGCNTCTTCNTCAGTGGTTTANGGNGAAAANGCACCTATGCCAACACCTGAAAACCATGGNCCATGTATGCCNATTTCTCTNTANGGNGCNAGTAAACAGGCNGGTGAAGGNNTGATTAGTAGTTGGGTTGGAACNTTTGGCCTACAAGCATGGNTTTTTAGATTCGCTAATATTATTGGACACAGNGGNACNCATGGAGTNATTTTNGATTTNATTCANAANCTCAAGGCAGACCCTTCACGTCTTGAAGTTCTAGGNAATGGNCTTCANGANAANTCNTANATGGANGTNGGAGATTGNGTNGANGGAATTNTACATGTNATGGANNANTCNAATGANAATNNNAATNTGTTTAATNTNGGAAGNCANGANACNGCNTCAGTNACTCGAATTGCNGAAATNGTAATCGAAGAAACNAATTGTNTNGATGCTAAAATNGAGTATACTGGNGGNGACNGAGGTTGGGCNGGAGATATTCCAAGAGCAATGCTCGGNATTNACAAAATGCTTTCAACAGGATATGATGTGCGGTATAANAGCGANGATGCTATACGCCATACGGCNAAATGNNTAATCGANGAAATAGGACTGTGAAATTATGAAGTTTAATGTTAGAGAAGATGAAAATGCAGCAGCAGTTGGTAATGCTTTAATCAAGGTCATGTCCTTGTTTTTTATTGGAATTATGATTATTGCTTTCACGGCTAATCCAATATCAGTTGGCACCGGCGAAGGCCAAAGAGCCCCAGATATTGAAGGTAAATTCTACAATGGTTCGGGATGGACTGAATTTGACTTTAGTAGTTATTTCAATACTTCATGGCAAGAAGGCGATGTTAGTGGTCAATGGGTTGTCATTGAATTCATGGATACCGACTGTCCTTACTGTCAAACATCTGCCGAAGAGTATGGTCAATTTGCTAATACTTTTAGTGTTAACAACCCCGAATGGAATGGTGCACATGTCAACTTTTTAGCCAGCGCTACAGAACTTGATATTCAAGGTCACGAATCTGATAGAGCGGAGATTGAAAAATTCCGTTCTGACTATAGCCATAACTTCCCGTATATTGACGATATAGATCAAGATAACATGAAGGAGTGGGGGATTCCTGGGACTCCGAACTATTTCTTGATTCAACCAGATGGAATCATTGCTTGGTCCTCATCCGAGAATACGGATGAGAAAGTTAGCGACGCAATCGTTAGATTAGTTCCAAGGGAGAGTGCTTGATTTGTCATCTAATCTTCTTGTTGCAGTTTACTTAATTCCAACATTAATTGGTTTCCTAATCGTGTCTCCTTGGGGCAACTCATTTACATCTTCTGTAGCAGATAGGTTCCCTTCGTTAAAGACTGCTAGAGGTCGTTTACTTTCAGGACTTCAATTGATTTCACTCGCTGGTTTTGCAGTCTCAACTCAGACTCTTTGGATTTCATCAAAAATTAGTGAAGGAGGAAATTTCTGTTCCTCAACATCGACATTTTCATGTGATGATTTACTTGGAAATAGTAAATTGAACGTAGACCCAGTATTTGGTTTATCTTGGGGCCTTATTGGTATGGCGGTTTTCGCTTTACTACTATTCATTGTATTCGTATTAAAACAAGAACCTAATCACCCAATGTCAGAGCGATTGGTAAATATGGGTGTTTTGTCAACCGGTATTGGTATGTTAGTAATCGGATTATTGATTTCTTATGAGTTCCAAGAAGAGAAGATTTGCTTATACTGTACAACAGCCCACATTGCTAATCTTGCAGCACTGGTTGGATTTTTCAGATTGAAGAAACTTCAAGAAGATAAATTAGAATGGAACAAATAATGAGGTGCTTTTTTGAATAAGGAAAGTAAAAAATGGGCTACTATTACAATGGTTTCCCTTTTAATTTTGATTTCTTCATCATTATCTGGTTGCCTAGAAGAAGAGTCTATCGAATTATATAACTCATCGAATGACCCTGACCCTATTTCTCAAGATTGTTTGAACCATGATGGCTTAGCAAGGCATGACCATGCGACACTCCAAATTTTCATCAATGGTGAACAAGAGCTTATTCCTGCGAATGTAGGTATAATGACTGATATTTGCAATCAAGAGGGAGAAGAAATGCATGCTGTTCATACTCACGATAGTTCTGGTAGATTGCATATTGAATCGAATGAAGATATTGACATCCCAATTGGAGTTTTCTTTGATATCTGGGGACATCATTTTGATGAAACTGGAATTTTTGAATATAGAGTAAATTCAACACATGAATTGATAATGACTGTAGGTGGTCAACAAATCAATGAATATGATGATTATTTATTAGTTAACACCAGTGATATTATCGAAATAAGATATCAAGAGAAGTGATTAAGGTACAAATAATCCTTCAAATAAGGCAGCATCTGTTTTCTCATCTGTTTCATGAATCTTGATAATAGTTACATCTATTCTGTCATTTACAGTATAAGTGCGCCTCACTTCGTGCAGAAGGCTTCTCTGTACATCAGAGTAATCTTCTCCATATAGGATAGACATATGATGGTATTTTTCATCGTTCACGCTTGCGATATATTCCACATACCATTCTTTCAACGGTTCATCACCTTGCCACTCAACATCCTCCCATGTCTTTTCCATGATATATCATTCTCGCGAGAGGTTATCAAACCTGCGGTCTTATGTTCATTTGCCGCCGGAAAAGTGAAATATTAATCCGGAAAATGTAAATTAATGAATTATTTCTTGGTTTTTTGGTAAGAATGCCACAAAAAACCAATAATTGTGAAACCAATTAATATGATCATCAGATTATTCCAAGAATCAGATACTTCAACATCTCTATATGAGAATTCAACAACTCCATAAGTATTTGCTGAAGTATCTTGGGTGGTTAAGTTCTCCATTACTCTTTCATGAACCAAAACCAAACTGAATTGGGAAATATCTTCATCTAGATGTACAGTGAAGCCAGATTCACAAGAATTNTCATTGACTAANGCATTAGTAAATCCACTGTAATATCCGATTGTATTGTTCTGTAGGTTACACTCAGCAACTCCTGTGACTACTCTATCTCTTGTGTCTTCTCCAGGGTTGGTAAATCCATCAGGGACTTTGACNGAATGTTCGGCTAGTATGAATGTCAATTGGGATATATTATTTCCATTACCTTGAGATTTAAATTCCTTAACAGATGCTTGTATAGTTCCATTGACCTTTTTTAGTTCAAACTTCAAATCACTCGGGTTTGGATTGTTGACTTCCTTTGTCAAAATATCTTTTTGAACATCAGGCCATGAATCAGGTCCAACTCTAATGGCACCTCCATCGACTATGAAACTGGGTGTTGAACCGATTTCAGGATGTGTGATTTTCAAACGATCGATCCTATGTTGTGATGCTTCTGGTTGAAAAGCATCTACATCATCTGATGGATGATAAGTGATTATTGAAATTCTTGAACCATGGGAATCGGCCACTTCCATCAAGTAAGGATCTATTTCAGAACAACTTGTGCACCACGTTGCACTCAATTCCTCTACCAAAAGCGTTCTTCCACCTGATGCTTCATATGTACCTTCAAGTTCCTTTGCAGCATCTATTACAATAGCACTTGATGATGGGGTGCAGAGTATGACAAAAACAAGAATAGTAAGTATCAAATTAGGAACGGGCAAAATCTTCTGCGCCATGAACCCCTTTGCCATGAACGGCCCAAGAGGTGGACCCTATTCATCCCTATGTATCGGTGAATTATGACAAGAGGTTTCAATTGCATGAACTTCTAGTATGGTTTGGGTGAGGGTTGATGGCNGACCACTGGATTGAGAATCACAAAAGAGATTCTTGGAGGCGCCAAGCTAAAGCCAGCGGTTATCGTGCTCGCTCCGCATTTAAGTTAATTCAGATACAGAAGAGATTCAAATTAATTCGTGAAGGAGACGTTATCTTAGATGTAGGGTGTCATCCAGGCGGTTGGGCACAAGTAGCGGTTGAACTAACTGGCGATGATGGTGTTGTCATAGGTGTCGACCTCGAACCGTGCCAACCAGTAGAAGGTGCAACACTACTGGTCGGAGATATAACCGATGACTTGACTCAAGATAGAATTCTTGAAGAATTGGATAACCGACCTATCAATACAATNATTTCAGATATTTCTCCTGATATTACCGGTAAGTGGGACGTAGACCAAACAGTGGCTATGACNTTGGTAGCAGATGTATTCGATTTTTCAATGAAATTATTATGTAAAGGTGGCTCATTTACATCGAAACTATTCCAGGGGGTTGGTGTCGAAGAACTGATTAAAGCAGTGAAACCCTATTTCTCAGAAGTTAAAAGATTCTCTCCAGATGCCTCACGTAATTCCTCATCAGAAGTTTACTTGGTCTGTAGGAATTTTATGCCATGGATGATGAGTAAAGGCGTCAATATTAGAGAAACTTACGAGACTCTACTAGAACCAAAATTGAGCGGTAATGAAATTGATGATGGTCCTGAAGAAGTTTATACTTCTTTCAAAGTTAGAAGAAAGAGAGATTAAATTTAGCCAATGTTTGATTAACATTGAATTTAAATTCTAATTTATGGCAAGAAAACCATCTTTTAGAAAATTAGGACAAAAAATAAAGCAACACAAGAGACAATTTGTACGTGACCTCAAAGCAGATACAGTTGTAAAAAGACTTGAACTGGTAATTCTTAGAATATATCCACGTAGGATAGTTCATTCTAAAAAATACAACGGACCTTTGGCTGCAGCATGTGGTCGAGATGAATCNGGTCTTGTCGGTCTTGTACTATGGGGTGAACAGATTGACCGAATTAGAATCGGAGATATTGTTAGAATCCAATCCGGTTGGTGCACATTAAGAGACGGCGAATTAGTTGTTAGCACGGGNTTATCAGGTCGAATTACGGTTATTGACCGCTAATTCTTGCTTCNAAAATGATATTTCTCTTACCTATTATCTCACGCAACCATAAAGAAGGGTAGGGCGTGGGGGGCTTTGTTCCTGAGGTATATTCATGAGTGAGAGAGCAGCAAATTGTACATCATCTGGCGTTCCATTGGTAGAGGAAGGTTCAACCACTTTCCCTTGCCCTGGATGTAACGAAACATCGATTGGACGNAGTCCAAGATGCCGTAACCAAGGCGTACTATACGTCTGTTCAACTTGTGGATATCAGGGTCCCTGAGGTGTTATTATGGGTATGGTAGCAATGACATATAAGTTAAATCCTAACTCTGAAGTTGAGGATGTAGATGCTGAAGCAATCGCAGAGGCGGTTAAGTCGTTGGCTAGTGAAGTCTATGACGTACAAGCTGTTGATGTTAAACCACTTGCCTTTGGATTAAAATTCGTACAAGTCCATGTTGTCATGTCTGACAAACAAGGCGGTTTATCTGACGATTTCGAAGCAAAGATGACTATGATTCACGGCGTTGGAGAAATAGAAGTTCTTTCAATGGGTCTTCTTTGAATCAAATCACAATTGTCCAAGTGGGCATTGCATAAATTCTCTTAGCAAGGTAGTAGCGTANCTACCTGATGAAAGTGTGAATCTAAATCTAACACAAGCGCCTTCGGGATGCCATCTAGTATTTTCATTAGGTCCTTGTTGCCATTTAGTACCTAATGTATCGTCATTGACAATAGGGACAGTGTCTACATGAAAATCTCCAAATGAAGTCACTAATGCTCTTCTTGTGCCTTTTGTGGAAAGTCTTGGGATTCGTTCAATGAACCAATTTGCATCTTCCAAGTCCATATCACGGATAGTTTGCTTCTCGATTTCTCCACTTTCCCCTTCACAAGTAGATATTTCGCTACCAGGTAAAGGTCCAGTTGGAGTTAATCTCCCTAAAATACAATTTCTCTCTACTCTTGGTAGGGTTCTTTCTTCAACCATTATACAACTGGAAGCGTCTAATTGACCCTTTTCATCTATTCTTCCGACAAAATCGCCAATCACCGGCCTAGATATTGGTAATTTAGCATTGATTCTTGAATTTAATGACTTATTGAATACAACGGATTGGAGTGCATGNATAGTCATCAACTGTAGATTATTTGGAAGTTTTAGAATTGCTCCAACCCAATCATCAGGTTTCTTGATCAATTGTTCCAACATTCTCTTTTCAAAACCTAACCATTTGGGAATAATTTCCAATGCCTCTTCGACAGGGCCATTATCTCTTACGAATTTCCTAAATTCCTCTACATCTTCTTTTTCCGAAATTCCTTGCATCGAAATATATGCCATTGCGGCNTCTTTCCATCTATTTGCTATGATATGTTTGCCGACTTCTGCTGTTACTGGTCTTCCAGAACCAAATCTTTGTGGGCCAATCCAGTTAGGAAATAAATTACTTCCCAAAGACTCGTCTAATTTCATCTTGATTGATTCAACTTCTTCCAATGCCTCTTTCTCAGTCATCGGAGTTCCGTCTTCATGGCAACATCCTCTCGCCACAATTGTAAATCTATTTCCACGATGGTTTCCAAACCCGATTTTTTGGTGAGTTCTTCCTAGTATCTCGATTTCGACATCAGGCATTTCTACCTCTGCTACTTTATTTTGATTGGCGTCAATGACAAATAATTGCTGAGTTATNGCTCTTTTGTCCTTAGTTCCAGCAAAAAATATTCGATTCCTCGGAATTTTCAGATTTCTAGCCAAATTAGTACAAAATCTATTGGTTTCCCAATTTGTCAATGTAATTTTGGCTACGGTAAATCTTCCGCGCGGCTCTAAATGCAGAGGAGTAGAAATTTCTTCAACACGAAAGTCTGAAACTCTAGATTTGAGTAATCCACCAATTCCATTGGTTTCTGTGGCGTAACCCTCTAATCCAATCAACTTAGACAATGGGTCAGAAAAAGCCATGATTTCAGCCCCTTCAGAGGCTTATTGAAGAGAAATCCTTGGAGATTCCGTCGACGATATCTTTAAGCAATTTTTCAACTGAACTCTTACCTTTAATTCTAATATAAAATTCTGGGTCATCCAATTCTGGGTGGCCTGGGAAATAGTTTGCATATTCAACATTTTTATGTCCATTCAAGCGCTGACGAAGCATTTGAAGAGCGGTATGGCTTTCACCAATGATTCTCAATCTCAGTTCATTTTTTTCCATGATAAGTACCTTTACTGGCATAGCGAACGGTCTGTCGTGAAGCCTACTTGTTTTGAAGTTATCCTTTGAAATATTGTAAGGCAAATCTAAAACAGATATATTTTGGTACTATTAACCCCTTTACTTTTTTACTGAATCCATGTCGCCTTTCTATGGACACTGTGAAGTTAGAGGAGACTATGGCCTCATTTACAGATAAATTCCGTAAGGTATCACTTCCGATTTTGGTTGTTACTGGCCTAATTACGGTACTTTTGTTAGGAAACCTATTTTCTTCACCCCCACAATTCAATACTGATTTAGATGCATTTTCTCCAGATTCAGATTCAAAAGATGCTCATGACAGAATCCACGAATATTTCCCTAATGAAACAAGGCCTCTTTTCATAGATGTCGAACGTAATGATGGAGGAAATGTTCTATCCTTTGAAAATATTCTTTTGATGCAACAACACCTTTTGGAAATAGAGCAAATATCAGAATCTCAAAATGATTCAGTAGTCGTTTGGACTACAACCCCTAATATTCTTCAATTAGCTTTAGACGAGGAATCAAATGGTACTAATCTCAGCCAACTAAGTTCATGGAATGAATTATTGGACACGATTGTTGATGATGATGTTGAGTGCAGATTGACCAATGACGACCAATTTCTTTCTGCCGCTACATATGCTTCTTCGGCATTACTTAACACCGATTTAGATTTCTCTCCTACATGTGATTATCTTTCAGATTCAACAGGCGATGGAACTCCAGTGGCTAGTTCGACACTTTGGGTATTGGAAATTGATCCTGATATGGGTGAGGAGGATAGAAAAGAAGTTCAGGTGGAATTGAGACAAAAATTCAACCAACTTTCTAAAGATTCAGAATTAGATTATGGTGTGGTTTCTTTAGACTTATTGTCTCATGATATTGATAGTGGTACCTTTGATAATTTAGCATTACTTGTTATTCTTGCACTTATTGTGGTTGTAGTTTTACTGATTTTCACTTTCCGCTCCATTAAGGATGTGGCTTTCCCTCTAGTTGGATTGTCATGTGCTTTGATTTGGACATATGGTGCACTTAATTTATTCAATGTTAAGTTTACAGCCCTAGAAGTTGCTGTAGCACCGCTTGTACTGGGATTAGGAATTGATTATGCAATTCATTTACAAAGGGCACAAGCCACTGTACGTGAGCAATACTCAGACCCTGCGGAGTCTTGGCTAAGAGCCTGTGCAAAACTTTCAGTGCCACTTTCTTTAGCGGTTATTACCACGGTGGCAGCATTCCTTGCAAATATTATTTCTCCACTACCACCTTTGACAACATTTGGATTAGCCCTAGCATTCGGTGTTATTTGTGCATTCATAACTTCAACTGTAGTAGTCGGTGCTCTGCACGTTGTATTTGATACATCTAAATTAGTAAATAATTCTAAAGCGATGACAATGCCTATTTTCACCAATAATTTAGTTAAGGTTCAACAGAAACAACAAGTAAGTATTTTCTTAGTGGTTTTACTACTTTCAGGAATCTCAATTTTTGGAGCAGCATCACTCGATACAGACTTTGACCTTGGAGACTTCGTAGATCCGGAAATGGAGATTATGGGTGTCAGAGAAGACTTAGCAGAAAATTATGATAGCGCTGGATGGAAAGTCATCTATGTCTTGTTTGAGCCAGTGGAACAAAAAGTATACATCGAGGGTGATTCAGATTTATTAAATGAATTGAGAGGCTTGCATGCTGATTTAGAATCAAACCACGATGTCGTTGGTACCGATGGTAAACTCCCTTCGCCTTCCTATGAAGGTCCTTATGTGATTTTGAGAGATGCAATTCTACGAGATAGCAATTTTGGAGAAACTCATAATCTAGAAGTTTTTGCTGACGGAGGCGTATATGTTGATAATTATAGTATGGGTTGTAATCTTGGATTTGCTTTCCAGTCTCTAATGGAAAATGATACTATTGCAGATGCGATAAGCGGTGAGACTTGGTCAGAGAGAGTCCAAAATAGCGTTTACTTAGAAGAATCAAATATCATTTATCTTAGGAATGAAGTTAGAGTCGAAGCTTCAACATCTGTTCAATCCGATCAAGTCGTCAAAGATTTTGAAACAATGTTAGGTGATGAATCTAAGTCAGGTACTTTGAGATACAACCTAGCATCAAATTCTGAGTTATATGTGACTGGAGATTTAGCAATGCTTCAATCTGTTCTTGATGGAATTTCAATTTCGCAAATCAAATCTACTGCTATTTCCTTAATCGTATCTTTCATTGTTCTTATCTCACTAACTAGGAGAATTTTACCAGCGGTTGTGATTCTATTCCCAGTGGGTGTTGCATCTCTGTGGGTAGTTGGCTCAATGGCACTCATTGGACTGAAATGGAACGTTTTGACAGTAATGGTTACAGCCTTGACATTAGGAATTGGGATAGATTATTCCATACACATGTGGCGCAGATTCGAAGTTGAATTATCGCGTAGAAATAACCACTGGGACGCTCTCAGGGCTTCTATTTCAACAACAGGTGTGGCATTGATTATGAGTGCTCTAACAACTGCACTTGGATTCTTAGTTCTGATGTTTTCCCCTATGCCGGTGATTCAAGACTTCGGCTTAATAACTGCCATTACTGTCTTCTTTTCCTTACTTCTTGCATTGGTCTTATTGCCTGTAGTCATGGAACTTTCAGCGAGAAGTCGAGAGGAACAAGTCATCGAAAAAGAGTTTGAACCTCAATTGGACGATCTGGCTTAATTTCCAGAAAGTGCATCGATTATATCTTTCATTTCTAGGCCTTGCTCACGAGCCACTAATGCAATACACATCCAAACAGTAACGAAACTTAAGGCACTTTTTTTCCTCTGAATTCGTCTTTCAATTTCTTCTATGTCAATTTTGGATTGTTTGGAAACAAATCTCTTCAGCCTTCTTTCCATTTTTGCCCTTGGGTCTTTACTGATTGATTCCGGAACCTTTTGATTTTTCTCAGACTCTTCAATTTTCTTTATTTGGTTTGGAATTGGAATCTTTTCTTCAACAGATGTCTCACTGAATTGTTTTGAATCATATCTTACAGGATTGATTAATCTTGAAGGTCTAGGAAACCAACCGAGCGGAGTTGTNATAGAGTTATTCATTATCACTGATTGTAAAGAATCTTCATCTCCAATCAACCAACCGGAGTCTATCAATGCATGAACAGCAGTACTTGCCTCATCGGGTGACAGCCACCCCATATCAAATGATAAAGTCCTTTCAATATCGAGTTCTGAAAGTGAATTNCCATGNCGGAAACAAACAGCTAAAACCCTACAGATATCATCAACATCTGCATCCGCCATGATTGGCATAGAAGGCGATTGTTTTTCAATTTAGGTGTATATACTTCATAATNCCTAGATTGAATTAGTACCCATGAAAACAATAGGTTCTTTTGAACCGGTCTTGTGCGCGCACCAAGGGGGNATATGAATTTCACGAGAATACATTGCTAGAGACCCCNGAACAGGTAGACCAATACAGATGGGTGGTTCCAAAAAGATCAATCATGTAGTGGAAACTGAATCAGGTCCGTGGATGTCAATTGAAAAGCAAGACATCATTCCACTTGCAAGGGGGGATATTTCTTCGGTTAATGTCAGTTGGAAAGGGGATAATTTGGTTTTGTATAAACCGGAAGGAATTATTGCTTTGACTAGAATCAAAGGCAAAGGTAAGAATGCTTCAATGGCTCATCAAACACTCTTACTGGCTTTGGAAAGCGAAGACCCTGAAATTCGCGAGGCTGGACTAAAGGCTCTTCCTGAGGTTGCAACGCAAAAATCAGATGAATTATTTGATTGGCTTTCGGTTTTACTCGATGACCCTGAGACGAGTGTAAGACAAGCCGCCAGTAAATGTCTTTCTCTTTCAGCTCCAGTATTTCCATCCGGAGTTCAAGTAATTCTCCAAAATGAATTACGTTCCTTCAATAAAGGCAGAATGGATGCAGCATGGAAAGGACTCAATTCGCTTTGTGAAACCTGGCCTTCAGTTGCTTGTGACCACATAGATACACTTCTTCTTGAAGAAGACCCAATGTATCGAAGAAAGGCTGCTAAACTATTGAGGAAGTTATTGTTTAAAGGCGGTTCTGTGACTTGGGATCTCATTTCATGGGCATTGGATGACGAAGATGTTGAAGTTCGCCGAAATGCTGCCAAAACATTACCATCTCTAGCAAGAAAGGAAACAAGACTTGCAACAATATTTTCCGAGCGGGCTATTATTGATTCAGATGCTAAAGTAAGATTAAGTGCAGTCAAGGCGATTCAGGGAATGGATAAAGATAGTGGAAGAGCTAGAGAATTAATTCTTCAAAGTGCTTCATCCAAAGACCTCAATATCCGAAGAGCATGTATTGAAATGTTACCTAAATTATATTCTGAAGAAGTTTTGCGAGGAATTGCTACCGACTTGCTCAAGAGTGAGACTGATACAAAACTACGTGAAGAATTGAAAGAGATGACTATCGATGAATCTCTAGAAGGTTCAGAATCACAAAAGAATAAATTCTTGGCACCTGCACCAACTGTTCCAAAGTTGGATAGAGAGGTGGCAGAAGCTCATGGGATACAGTTAGGTTTGGAAAATTTATCACCAAGTAGTGCTCTTGATTCAGCCCCAAAGAAGCCTTTAACCGAGGAAGAGCGTATTAAACAAAAGAATGAATCTCTCAAAGAAGAAGCAAAGAAATCCAATCCATTGTACCGCCAAGTTAGCCAAGATGAAATGATGGGATATGATGATGAAGACTATTTCATGGATTCAGATGATGAAGAATTTTGATAAATCCCTCATAATTAATTGTCGGCATGGTTAAGAAGGGGGCTTTAGTGGACTGCTTGCTTAAGAGGTGTAATTATGAGTGACTCTCCATTCAATGACAAAGCTGAACAATTTGACCGTTTGTGGGATGGACTAACTCCAAAGGGAGTCAATCGAAACAAATCTTTGAAGTTCCGACAATACATTTTGGAACACGTTAGACAGATGCGTCGTCCGTTAAACAAAGAAAATGCTCGCAAGTACTGGATGGGTATTCTTCAGAAAGAAATTGCCGAGAAGGATAACTTCTGATTACATTCGTTGAGGGCTACCCCCGTCTCGGTGGCCCGTAGTTATTTGGGACGGAGGTGAAAAAAATGTTCACAAATCAAACCTTCAAATCTTGGAATTTACCCTCGCAACTACAATCTGGTTTAGATAAACTCGGTTGGGAATTTGCCACTCAAGTTCAAAAAGACACTATTCCTTTAGCAAGAAAGGGATTAGACATAATCGGTCAAGCAAGAACAGGCTCAGGTAAAACTGCTGCATTTGGAATTCCAATTTTAGAATCTTGTAAACCTACAGGTAAATTTCAAGCCCTTATTTTAACTCCAACTAGAGAGTTAGCAAATCAAGTTTCAGAAGAGATAGATTCTCTGCAAGGTGAAATGGGGTTGAAAATTATTACTGTCTATGGTGGTACTGATTTAGAGAAGCAAGCTAGAAAGTTACAAGATGGCGTCGATATAATTGTAGGTACTCCTGGAAGGGTAATGGACATGACTCGAAGAGAATTCATCGATATGTCTTCAGCATCAATATTTTGTCTAGATGAAGCAGACCGAATGTTGGATATGGGATTTTTCCCTGACATCATGTGGGTCGTTGAAAAGATGACAAATAGGCAACAAACACTATTGTTTTCCGCAACATTCCCACAAGAAATCATTGATGCGGCTAATGAGTTCATGAATGAGCCCGAATTCATCTTGACTAATACAGAAGAATTGGATTTACCTCCTATTGATCTATTTAGTGTAAGAATTGGTAGAGCGAATAAACTGTGGGCATTATCTCGTTTATTATTGCGAATGGATGAGGATGACCAAACAATTATTTTCTGTAATACTAAAAGAATGGTTGATTTAGCAACTCAGAGACTTAGGAAGCATAAGTTTAGTGTAGAAGGATTACATGGGGATTTGAATCAAAATCAAAGAGAAAAGATTCTTGATAGATTCAAGAATGGTGAATTCAAAACAATCATTGCAACAGATGTTGCTGCACGAGGAATCGATGTAGATGGCATCACTTTGGTCATCAATTATGATATTCCTAATGATGTCGACTCTTTTATCCACAGAGTAGGCCGAACTGGAAGAATTGGTCGAAGTGGTGAAGCATGGAGTCTTGTCTCTAAAGACGACTCTCCACAATTGTCCAAAATTATTGCAACTTACAATCTAGATGTCAGTGAATCTGATGTACCTGATTTGAATGATGGAGTCGACGAACTTGTCAAGCATCAAGATGATTATCAAGAGAACTCCAGTGTCTTTGGTTTTGTTACACTACAACTGGATGCTCCATCATCTAAAATTGGTTCTTCCCGAAATATTACTGAATGGTTTGTCAATGCAATAAAATGTGATGAATTAGCAATCGGAGAGATTACTTTTGAAGATAGTTCCACAAATGTACAGATTCATACAAGTAAAATTGGTCTTGCCATTAAAGCATTAGAGAAGAATCAAATGAATGGAATCAGTGTTAAATCTTCGATTGTTAATTGATTATTCTTCTTCTATAATTTCAGATGGCCATTTTCCATCTGTATTTTTCTTTTCAAATTTGAATACGGTGACTGCCCCTATCAATAATCCAATAGCCGATAAAGACCAAGATGTATCAATGGCATTATCCCATGTGTTTTGTGCTTCTATACAACTACTTGTTGACAGTTTGGAAAAAGAACAAAAGTCTAGAGTCTCTTTAGCGTCCATAGCGGTTTGATTAGTTGTGACGCTAAATATTCCATAACAAATCATCATTATTACAAATCCAATTACGATGAAATGCTTTGTTTCCCAAATCGAACGAACATTAACTCTCCAGTTCTCTTTATTTTTCTTTGAATTAAGAATCTTTGAAGAGCCACCAACGAATCTAAACCACACTAGCCACATCATGACAAGCAATAGCAAAAATCCCCACTCGTAAACCGTTTCATGGAAATTCCAAATACCGGTAAGACAAACAGGATTATTTGGGTCAATATGGCAATCTGATGCTGCGATTGGATAAAACGCGACCAATCTAATTATGTTGAGAATGTAAACTATTGTACACATGACCATTACCGAACGAATTTTCAATTTTTGAGGAACTCCTTCAGTCATCATTATCAGTGTAGAAATAAAGATCATTTCATGAATTCCTGCACATTCATCAGAGACGTATAAGGCAACAGTATCTAGGGTTCCTGGGAAATTAGGATTGTAGAGATTTACTTGTGTCATCCAACCGTTATGAGTTGTAAGAGTTGCAGTACCTTCCCCATAGATCAAATTTGTCAATTCATGCCAAATCCATGCTTCACTAATCTGTATTGGGACAAGAGTGTCAGAAGGTTGGGTGATGAACCAATAAAAAAGTTCTACACATAACAGAGCCAATGGTATTTTGAGGTATTTTTTACCCAGTTGAAAAACTTCACCCCATGACAAATCTTCCGCAGGAGAAGTAGATGTCTGGTTATTGGCCATGTACACCGCTAGCAGTATCTATTCATCAATATGAGGTATGATGATTAGATGAAAATATATTTTCTTATGCATGGTTTGAAATGCATGAGTTTCTACCCATATACGGTGAAGGAGATGTCTGACCTAGATATGAATCGAAACATTTCACATCATCTTAATGTCATAGGTTTTTTCTGTCCTGTACCATTGGCTGAAACCAAGAAGGCATTGAAGAACTTGAAAAGAGGCGATGTTTTGGAAGTCATTGCAGATGACCCTGAGGCGCTTCATGATATCTCAATGTTAATCGAAAGATTGCCACACTTGATGGATATAATAAATGACCAATCTGGAGAATTCCGCTTTATAATCGAGGTGAAATAATGTCAAAAAATACAGATTTAAAAATTGTAGAAGACTCTTCTATTCCAAGTGAAGCAAAGTTGCCTACTTCATTTGGTGAGTTCAAAATAAGGGTGTTTAAGGAGGAATCTACAGGTTTTGACCATGTGGCTTTGACATTAGGGGAAATGGAAGGTCCAGACCCAGTTTTAGTAAGAGTTCACTCCGAGTGCCTAACCGGTGATGCATTTTCAAGTCTAAGGTGTGACTGTGGTCCTCAATTACATGCAGCTCTAAATGCGATATCTGACAGAGGTTGGGGGTGTTTACTATATCTAAGGCAGGAAGGAAGAGGAATAGGTCTTCATGCTAAAATTCAAGCCTATAGGCTTCAAGATCAAGGTGCTGATACACTTGATGCAAACCTAATGTTGGGGCTTCCAGGGGATAGTAGAGATTACAAGATTGCAGCTTCTATGCTAGAGTCGCTCAAAATTGAGAGAGTGAGTCTTTTAACAAATAATCCTGATAAGATTGGCCAACTAAAAGAATATGGAATTGAAGTGTTTGAAAGAGTTCCTTTGGTAGTTGGTGTCGGAGATTCTAATCGTTCTTACCTTGAAACCAAAGTTGGCCGAATGGGCCATTCTATAGAAAAAGATGAACTAGAGTAATCAAAGGAGGGCCGTGACCGAGAATCGAACTCGGGCTGACAGAACCACAATCTGTCGTGCTAACCCCTACACCATCACAGCCATCTGGGTAATTGTGCCCTCATGTGCTTGGTATTTCAATAATCCGCTAAACATAACGAGTTTGAATATCTGCAAATAATTAATCTTTTGACCCTTGCATTCAATAGTTATCGTTAATGTCGCTATAGCATGGGCGCAAAAAGCAAGCGGATTTCAATAGTTTCATTTTTGATAATCCTACTTTTATTGCCTGTGGTTGGCCATTCTAGTGCCAGAAGCGTCCATTCTGTATCCAACTTTGATTTATTCCCTCAAGGTGATTTTTCCGATTCGAGTCTTTGGCAATCTGATTCTGGAGTGTCTTTTCTCACAACTAATGCGGAATATACTGAGTCAATGGTGGCTGATAATCGTATGACTTTGGTTCATAGTCGTCCAGATAATTTTCAATCATTGACTACTTGGGCAAGTAATTCACCCACAGATTCAAACTATTCAACTGGTGCTCCAGACCAACAGTTCACTTATACATCAGGACCAATTATTGAATTGGATACATTTGATGTTTCGAGTATGAATTCATATGAGTTAGTATCGGTATCAGTGGTAGCCGCTTTTCACATTCCTGATAAATTAGAACAAGACCAAGTCCAAATAACCATGAAGTATGATGGTAATTACGAAAATTTAGTCACTTTTGTTAACACTCAAAGTCCAATAGATTACATGAATGGCAGTTTGTGGTCTAAAAACGTCACATCTATTTCAGATTGGACTTGGCAAATGATTGAAGATATTGAAGTTGATTTAGATTATGTTTCAGTTGGTTCGACAGATGATGCAAGGCTGGATGTTGATGCCTTGGGTATCGAGGTCGTAGTCAAGTATCCATGGTATGGAAGTGAGTGGTCATCTTCGACTTCTACATTCTCTGGACATTCGATGCCAATTTTGGACGCTAATCTTTCAGCAGGCGAAAATAATAATATGGCATTATCTCAATGCGGTCTAACATCAAGTGTTTCAGGTACTTCTGGTTCATGGACCAGTGAAATAATTCAGGCACCTCCTAGCCAATCTATTGGTAGGATTCACTATTCTTTGGACGATTCAAGTAGTGATGATGTGGCTATGGAATATTCCTCTTCAACTGACGGGATTACTTTTACAGAATTTTCCAGTCTATCTAATCATGGACTTGTAGAAAAGCAATTTGTTAAGATAAGAATCACAAGTACAGACTCTTGTGTATCAGGAATTTCTGTCGATTTCAATAATCCTTCTCTAAGTCTAGATGGTCGGATTTTTGGCAGCCTAGATGGCTTATCTACAGTTAACTCCAAATGGAAAGTTTTTGTCAATAGCCAAGAAGTTGCATACCAATCTATTGCACAACTAGGTAATTTCAATCTTGATTTACCTATTGGGCAGTTCCTTGAAGCAGATGATGAAAGTATCGAAGTGAGCATTAGGGCTTGGTTTAATTGGGATTCGAATGGTTCTTCGGGTACCACTGCTTTGGAGGTATCCAGTATCTCTATCAGTGGAGGTTTTGATTTAGAGTGGGATGAAGACCCTAATTGTGGTTTGATCGGAACCCAAACATTTTCTGAAGACGGCGGTGGAATTTTAATTCCTTTTGTAAATGGTTGCAGCGATGATAGAACAAGTAATGACAACTTGACTGTTGATTTTGTTGTGGAAAATGAGTCATTGATTTCAGTAGACCTATCTCAAGGGGATATCAGAATTTTACTTGAGCCCGAAGCATCAGGAACAACCACGGTCTTGACTACTGTTAGCGACCAAGCCGGAAATCAATGGCAAGAAACTTTCATCGTAACAATAAACTCAGTTGACGATGCTCCCGTTTTGAATGAGTTCCCAGCAGTAGTCCCTGTAGAATTAGCAGTTTCTACACAAGTTCCTTTCACATACAGTGATATCGATTCAACAGGTTTGACAGCATATACCAATAAGAGTTGGGCGACTATTGACCTTGATACTGGGTATATTACAGTCAGTGCCCCTTCTCCTGGATTGATTGTTCCAGTCGAAATTAATATCTGTGACCAAAGTTCTTGTGTTCAACGAATTTTAGACCTTGAAGTCCAATCTTTACCAGATTTAGAGATTGAAGAAATTCTTGTGACAGATGAAGAAATTTTTCATCGAGATATTATTCCAGTTAGCGTTTATGTGAGAAATAATGGTGATGCTGAAGCCACACTGATATCAGTTAGATGCCAGCAAGGGGTAGATTTAGTTGATATTCAAACAATCTCTATTCTTCTTGCCGGCGAACTTGCAGTAGTGACATGTGAATGGCAAGTTCCTGAAGGTATCCAATCCGCTGTAATAAGTATTGAAATTGACCGAGGCGGCGATATAATAGAAGGTGATGAAAGCAATAATATGGCAGAAATCACCGTGCAAGTATCAGAAGAAGATAAANAAGATTCAGCATCTAGTGGCTTTGAATTATCTGGTTCCTCAGTTTGGATTATCACAATAATTGCATTAGTTGTAATAATTGGACTTTTCACTTTGCTAACTCCTCAAAAGATAAGAAAAATCAATTGATTAGTAATCTAACTTTTCCGTTATTCTATGTCGGATAACGCGAAAATACACCTTAACATTGATAGGTGTAACGAAAAACGAGACATTGCTTTGAGACCGTGGGGGTCGTTCAACTTAGGTTGACAAAGTGGGTGTGGGAACATGTCTGTATTGAAAATAAGAATAGAAACAGAGGAATATATTTACGAAGAATTTGAAGAAGCTTGATCACTTATCTTGTACGCTCCATCTACGAGGGTACAAATCTTGTTCAAGTAAGACCATACTAGGTCTTGCAACTTCTCCTGAGTCCATATTTGGAAATTCACTTGAGTCTACGGTTAGTGTAACTATTCCAACCAATTCATCTTTCAAAGTGAAAATTGCTAATTCTTTTCCGCTCTTTACTTTATCATCAACATCGACAATACCCGGTCTAAGTAGAGGTGCTCCGTGTGCAATAGCAGCAGCAGCACTATCCTTGACATGAGCAGACGGCATATCTAGAACTAATTTTTCAACTGGGTGTATCATCTTCAGTAATGCTTCAGGCTTATCACATTCTTTCCATAACCAGTAAGCATCAGCAACCTCTTGTAGAGTCACACACTTGGACAATTCAAATCTACCAGACTTTTCTCTTCTCAACTCTTTAAGTTCAACTTTATATCCAAGCATTAGACCTAAATCACGGGCCATTGTTCGAATATAAGTCCCTGCTTCACAGTCGACACGTGTTAGGAAATCTTTGCCATTACGTTCAATCATTTCAAAATTAGAAATTTTTCTAGTTCTAACTTGGACCTTTACCGCAGAAATTTCCGGTGGTACATTGTAAACACGACCAGTTAATTTCTTCATGGCAGCATTGAGTTTTTCCTCATCAGGTTCTTCTGCACACCTAAATATGGCAATATACGTCTTATCATGAGTTAATACCTTCTTAGTCACTTTCATCGACTTACCTGCAAGTAATGGTAAAACTCCGGTTGCAAATGGATCTAATGTACCTCCATGACCGAGTCTTTCAAGCCCAAACANGTCTCTAACCCATGATGCTACTTGGTGAGATGTAGGTCCAGCAGGTTTGTCTAGTAGGATGAAACCTGATGCTATCCTTTGTTCGACTGTTCTTGAGTCAGGATGTCCTCCAATTGCATTATTGGTTTTTGCGCCAGAATCAAGAATTATTCTTTCCAAAATCATCCCTCCAAAATTTCTAGAGTCAGTTCAAACACTTCGTCTATTCCAATGTGTGTTGCATCTAATACATGTGTGTATGGTTGTTTTTGCTCAGGATTAAGTCCATACATCCGCATATATCTTTGAGAATCGATTTGAGCTCTTTCAGTATTTTCACTTAACGCTTGTTCAAATGAAATCCCTTCACGATTTACTACACGATTGGCTCTCTCTTNATCGCTAACATCTAGCCATAATCTGACACAATTAGCCTCTAACTGAAATGCCCACCATCCAGATAATCTCGACTCTACAATTTCTATTTCGTCATCAGAGATTATTTGTCTTAATTTTTCATCTAATTGACGGTCAATCATTTCATCATCTTTGCATAACTTACCAAAGTCTTGTAGTGAAAGATTTCGAGCCTTTGCCTCATCACGAAAGATCTGTCCACCATTTACCGAATCCCAATTATAGTGTTCCATTAATTTTCGAACCAGAGAACTAGTACCACTTCCAGGATGACCTGAAATGGTTATTTTTGCCATATTCACACCCATTTATGGCGGCAAACTGTACACTTCTTATCTCGAGGACCACTCTTAGTTATCATGCTAGAACCACACTTAGGGCATTCTAAACCTTCAGCACTTGAGTAAGTAGNTTTACTTTCTTTCGAATTTGAAGAATCCTCGTCAGATTTGTTTGAGTTTTTCTTACTACCTCTGTTCTTATTAGATTTTGACCTACTTCGTTGTCTCCTTCTTTTTGCGTTTTCATCTTCACTCTTAGACTTTCCAGCAACAAGATGAAGAAGAGGTTCTTTCAATTTATCACCTGCTACAACAAGTGGATGTGAACGATATCTAAACAACTTGATGTGTCTGTCAACAACTCTCCCAAGAGGTGCACTCATGCAGATATATGCACAAATCCATGCAGGGAAAAAGAGGAATTTATCCGACAATAAATTCCATTCTGATGACCAAGGTAGCGATACATAGTCAACTCTAAACGTCTCAACAGCAGTAGTCAGCCAAGAAAACAGTCCTATAATGATGACCATTGTGAACATCATTGGCTTCATTGCACCCATCTGAATCTTAAGTTGCTCTGGCATCATCTGCTGTTGAAGTAGGGTTGCTTTTTCTTGAAGTATAGGGTCTCTTGACATTCTAGCATCATTCATCATNCTTCGAACTTGACCTTGCCGATGTCCGATATGTGCTTGAGCAATTGGGTCTTGGAAGAAACTTCGTAGAATTGTATTCATGAGCATAGAAAATGAACCCAACATTAGTACTGTTATGATGAAATAGGTTTCTTCTGGTAGTACTGGAGATAATACAGGGTCTGCAATACCACCTAAAGTTCCTCGAATTCCAGGGTTCATAATCAGCAGGGTCATCAAGACCATAATCATGAGCATCATCATCATCGAACCGCCTGGCGGTTGAGGTGGAGGCGGGTTATTCCCACTTGACATAGATGATGGGCAGAGCATAGAGGGCATGAATGTTGGGTTCAAAAAACCTCNAAATTATCAATATAGACGATAATGGGAGACATTGAAACGGTGAACACACTACGGGTGAACCATGCGACGCAAACAACCACTGCAAGTAGATACNAATTGGCGTTATCCTCTACCAATGCCAATGCCATTTCAGCCGGTTTGTGTTACTGAACTCGAAGCGATTGAACAAATTGCTATTCTAAAGCAGCAACCTCGAATATTTATGTGGACTGATGAGCCAAGACGTTGCCCCAATGGATGGGATTACATCGCTAGTGTACGCCAAGGANTTCCTCCTCAAGGTATAGTAGCTGAACTTGATGCATGGATGGAGCAATATCCAGGTGCATGGCTAGCTGTTGACCTTAGAGATGGAGTAATACCTCCTTCAACACCCAAGCCCCTAGATCAATTTCTATCTGAATTGAACAGACCTACGCTTGTAATAGTAAGTTCTTCTTCAGAAAATGAGTTCTGGCCTCAATGGGTTCTTCCCGAAATGTGAAAGCAGTATATCTCACACGAATATGAATGAACAAGCAGCACATGTTGTTGCGTCTTTAGGAGACATCACAGAACAAATTGGACATGCCTTTTCTTCTGCTTCATCTTCAGCCATTTCATCATTTGAAGATTCCTCAGTTTCACTTGAAACAGCATCATCTGTTGCTTCTTCAGTAGATTCNTCATCTACTTCAGATTCCGATGATTCTTCGGAGTTAGCCTCATTCCATGCCTTTGCTGCGTCTTCAAGTTCAGCCTTCTTCAAGTAACCATTATCATCATGGTCGAAGTTTGCAGCGTGAGCAATAAATGCATCTCGGTCTTCAATACCACTAGCCTTCATTACTCTTAGTAAAACATCTTCTCTCCAAGTGACCTTTGGGGCCTCTTCTTCAGAAGATTCCTCTTCCATTGATTCTTCTTCAACAGATTCTTGTTCTAGACTTGGAACATCTTCAGTTTCTACTTCATCTCCAAAGTGGACACCATGGAATCTGTTCAATGCTTCAGCGTCAACTTCTCCTGAGCCCTTTATTTCGAATGAAACTTCTAATCTCTCACCTTTTCCAACAATTGGTATCATCCAACTAACATGGGAACCATCGTCTCCATCTTCACTGGTCATTTCACAATCTTCACGCTTTCCGCCTGTTCCCTTGATATGCCAATCTTTAATTTCAAAGTTTGAAGGTATTACATCATTGATGAAAACATCTTGTAATGCTGTATCTCCATTATTCTCGAATAGAATCAAAACTTCGTATCTTCCCTTGCCACCAAGCGGAATTGCTTGCTTACCTGCTGAGAAGTCTCTTCTGTGGTGAATTACTTTCAGAGATGGTGGATTACTACAGTCTCTTGAACAGACTGGCCCAAATCTCTCAGCACTAAATTCTGTACGAATTGGAGCAACTACCATCTTGTTATCTGGTGAAGGGTCAGGTGCGATCAAATCATATTCGATAGAAATGTCATCACCAGGAGTTAATCCAAGAGGACCTCTTGTACCAATAGTGAGTGTTAGAGTGTGACCTTCTCCGTCAGGNGAACGATGTTCTTTCTCTAGNGTNATTCCTGAACTAACCTCAGCCTTATACTGCTCTGGCTCAAGTTCTTTTCCACCAATACTAATTTTCATTGATTCAAGGTCTGGAGCATCGAATAGTCCAGGTACATCATCAGTGATTCTCATCAAATTGATAGTTGATGAACCAGAATTGGTTAGTTTCAAAGAAGCTCCAACCTTTTGGCTTCTGTATGAACGTAGTCCAGTNGTAGAGTATTTCTTTTCAACATCGGCTTCAAGAATGTCAAATGAACTCTCTTCAAGACTTATCGAACCTTCAGTTGAGCGAACTGCTCTAGGTAGAATTGTGTATGATAAGTCATAGGTGAAGTCTGGTTCAGAGGTTGCCTCAACAGTTCTCTCATCAGATTCCCATTTTCCATTAGGAAGTACATCATCATCAACATCTGAAATATCAAACAAAAGTTCGTTACTTCCTTTCATTGTAACTTGAAGTTTAACCAAATCNACAGCGAAAGAGGAACGGTTTTCGAAGATAGTCTTACAGACCCAATTATCAGGTCTTTCGTCTTCACGTACTCGCATGTATGTGAATCCTCTGCAGAATGCATCCAACTCTCTGAAATTCAAACTTGATAGTGTGGAATTAGCAGTATAGGATGCTGAAGCAGATCCAGCATTAATTGTCTTAGTTCCAGTTACAGTAATTTTTCCTTCAATAGAAAGAGTCTTCTTTTCTCCAGCGGATAAACTTCCAACAGACCAAGTCATATTGTTATCTTCAATAACTGAATCACCAGAATTTTCGAATGACATTTCGCTAGGTATTGGTCTTGTAACTTCGACATTGTCAATAGTTACATTAGAAACATTTTCCACTTCAATTTCAAGAGCTAGAGGACCGCCATCGGGGCCATTAGCAACTGATAAAGAACGCTCTTGAGAGCGAGCAGGATTGGTATCTAGATGTTCACGAAGAACTAGCATTCTCATTCCATCAACCTTATACTTCATACTGTATTTCTTTCCAGCCTCAAGTTCATCAACAGAGACATGGTCTCCACCGATATCAGTTGAGTCAGCATTATCTAGAATTACATCTATGTCGTAAATTCTATCATCACTGGAAGGATTGTTGATTGTTAGTGTACCCTTAACCGACTGCTTGACTATTTCTCCATCGCTATTTAGAGTAGCCTTTTCCACTTCGTGTAAAGAACCTTCAAGTTTGTCACCAGGGACTTCATCAACTTCAGCTCTAGAGCGAATAGTTGCTCCAGCCTGCTCTCCAATTTGTTCATCAGGAGTCAGATCTTCTGTTTCTTCAGAGTCACCTTCAGCAGTTGCTTCAGGNACTGGTGGTGAAAGAAGTAAATCAGCAGCNGAAGTCTCTTCCATAGGAGGTGCTGGAGGTGCTAGCAGTAAATCAGCAGCAGAAGTCTCTTCCATAGGAGGTGCTGGAGGCGCTAATAATGCATCAGCCGCAGGTAGCGCGTCCATAGGAGGCATAGGTGGAGCCGGAGGCGCATCCATAGGAGGCATCTCTGGCATAGGAGGTGCTGGAGGTGCAGAAAGATCGGTCAGAAGTTCAGATTCATTGGAATCTTCTTTTTCCTCTTCTGAATCCATCGATGGAGGTGCAGGTGGTGCGTCCATTGGAGGCATACCCGGAGGAGCAGGTGGAGCGTCCATAGGCGGCATACCTGGAGGAGCAGGTGGAGCGTCCATAGGAGGCATTTCTGGCATAGGAGGTGCAGGAGGAGCATCCATTGGTGGCATACCTGGAGGTGCAGGTGGTGCATCCATAGGTGGCATTTCTGGCATAGGAGGCGCAGGTGGTGCATCCATAGGTGGCATTTCTGGCATTGGAGGTGCAGGAGGAGCGTCCATTGGTGGCATTTCTGGCATAGGAGGTGCAGGTGGAGCATCCATAGGTGGCATACCTGGAGGTGCAGGTGGTGCATCCATAGGTGGCATTTCTGGCATTGGAGGTGCAGGAGGAGCGTCCATTG
>NHGH02000014.1 GCA_002172355.2 Euryarchaeota archaeon TMED132 | reverse complement strand
AGAAGAGTTTCTTCAGCGACTTCAAGTAATTTCCAATTATCTACAATAGATGCTGAATATATTCATTCATTAAGTGGAGGAAAACCATCTGAAGTAATAAGATTCATGAGAGATTCCATCGATGTATCATTACATTCCGGGACTTCTACAGAAGTATCGCCCAATGCCCCATTTAATTCTCTGATTGAAACTGAAAAATATGAAAGAACCCAACCAATTTTTCCAGAATATACCAATGAAGAAACTANTTTAGAGACAAANCAAGAATTAGAGATTACTCATGACTCTGAGATAATCGATGCATCCCTACCGTGGCAAGAAAGAGATTCAGTAGAAGAAATTCTAACTTCAAGCGACCCAGTAAGNGAAATATTTGGTTTTGATTTGGACTTAGAAGGCCTATCCGACTCTATCTCAGAGGATGAGCCAATTGATACATTCACGTATTCAGCAACTCCTGATAATGAGGAAATAATTATTGCAGATTCAAATCCTCAACCATCCATAGATGCAGGTACTTTCCATGGTTTATTAGGGCGAACAAGAGGTTACAAGAAAAGCAATGATGAGGTCGAAAAGATGGTTATGGATGAAGCNTCATCCGGTGCTGAATTATGGGTTTCAGAAGAATTGATNACACCAATGGAAGAAGATTTAGAAATTTCAGA
Source organism: Euryarchaeota archaeon TMED132 (assembly GCA_002172355.2). Classification (GTDB taxonomy): domain Archaea; phylum Thermoplasmatota; class Poseidoniia; order Poseidoniales; family Poseidoniaceae; genus MGIIa-L1. Next base: position 92,069 of record NHGH02000014.1, on the reverse strand, counting down.
AGAGGATTCTGCAGCCCTGATACATGATGAGATTGGACTACCTGAAATCGATATTGAAGAATTCGATAGTTTGATGCAATTCGAAGAACCACTAATTGAAGAAAAAGAAGTCGAAATGTCCACCTTTGAAACAATCAATTCAGTCAATACCACCGATCTAGGCTATCTTTCACCTATTCTAAAAGCATTACAAGAACTACTGGTCCATAATCAAGTACCTTCTAATAATTCAGGAGGCCAGAGAAAGTTGGCTGAGGCTTTAGCAAGTATGAGAAGGGAGAAACAGGGAGAAAAGCACGATTTCCCACTTAATCCATCGGTCTTAACAGCATTATCTCATAGCGAGTCATATGTGGTATCCATTGCTCAAACAAGAAGNTTTTCTCCCTCGGATAAAGAAATACTCGGTGAACTTAAAATTAAACGACCTAGATTGTCACAAATAAGTAATCATTTACTAAAATCAGGAATATTAAATGTTAGGACTGTAGGTAGAAGCAGGTATTTTCAACTTACTCAAGATGCTAGAGCCCAATTAACTGCTTGGGGACTAATAGGGGGTGTCGAGTGATGACATGGACAATTTCTTGGTCTTGGCAAGCCCCTTCCAGAATCGCTTGTATCGCTTCTGTTGAAGGCGGTATTGCAGTAAGTAGTGGTTTAGAATTAATCTTAGTAGAATCAAATGGTGATATTAGATGGAGTGTAGATATGCCATTCAAGGTTCATGCAATGGATTACAATAACGGGATTCTAGCAGTTCTGGCCGCTCATGGTTTCTATGTCATTTCTACAACTGATGGAAGCATGCTCCATGAGGGCAGGTCAACCTTTGGAGGTTTTACCGACATAGCCTCANGACCTGGTGGTGGTTGGATTTTATCTGGACGAGAAGGACAATTACATCTCTTTACTCATGAAGGAAAGGGTATTCGTCGCTTTGACAGCGGCAAAGTCCGCAGACTTGTTGGCTGGTTGGATAGAGAGCACTTGTTATGGCAATCAGGTGATGGAAAGTTATGGTGTGGCAGATTAGCCCAAAAATATCAAAAACGCATATTGGAAGATAGAATTTGGAGTTGGGTTACAAAAATATCCTCTGGAAGATTATTGTTACAAGCCAGTGGCGGAGATGTTTGGGAAGGAATTCCTCATCCATTTGGATGGGATAATATAGACCGTCTTCAGACCGATTCCTTGGAACCAATGGAAGGAATAAGGTGTGGTGATGGATGGTGGATACTAGGTATTGAAGGCCATTTGACCCATATTTCAACTGATGAAAAAGAAGAGAATTTAGTTGAACTTGGAAAGGGTATGGGACTTGGTGATATGCTAGAAGGACTAACTGCAGACTCAATGGTGTCATCCACTCGTCAAGGATTAATCCGATTATGGACTGCACCTCATCTTGCCCAATCAGAGAGGGAAGGGCGATTTAAAGCAGCAGCAGATGCTGCACTGGCAAGAAACTGGGATGAAAGAAGGACTTTATTCCAAAGAGCCAGAAATGCTGAAGATGAAGGCAGACTCTCTTTAGCGGTCGAACTCTATCAAGCACTTGGAAGAAGTGAAGATGTTAGAAGGCTACTGAAAAGGCAGAAGGAGGGTGGAGAATGAGTGATGATTTGGTAAATGTCACTACAGAGCGTGTTGAGAAATATCTCGATATTACGACTAGAGCTAGAGATAAAGCCACATCTCTTGTCGAAGAAAAATCAGAAGATGGTAAAAGATTAGCAACGTTACTAAAGATGGCTGATGACTATACNTTTGATGCTAAGCACTTCTTAAAAATTGGAGATCATGTTAGAGCCTTTGGTGCAATAAATTATGCCCATGCATGGATTGATGCAGGGGTAAAATTAGGATTATTAGATGGCCATGGCGACGANGTACTATTCACNCTGCCATAGATTCTATAGATTTTCTATTACTTTGAAGTGATTATTTTTACTGACTTCGATGACTTTAATAGAAGATTCAAATAAGCGCTTTTTTAATTCTTTATCGACAGTCAAAACTGAAAAACTTTCACGTTTTGCNAATTCGAATATTTGGTCGTCCGTATGATTTGATTCAATTTTTGAATCACTAAGATTGGATTTACTTTCTAGCATAGGTATTAGCAATGACTTTCTCTTAGGCCTATTGTTTTCTATTTCTTTTAATTCATCTAAGACGGAGTCTAGAAGAATTAATTCAAAATTACCAATAGTTTGTTTCAACTCAATATCNAAATTCATGCCCGAATCAATAATAGCTACCCATCCACAAGCATCAATAATAATGCTCTGTGACATAAAAATCACTTATTCTATGATTCCATAACCAATTAGGCGCCATCTTGAACCGATTCTTCTAGACAAGGAAACTCTTTGACCTGAATCAACACATATAGGTAACCTAAGTTCTAAATTAGTTCTAGTTTTCTCTGCGTTTCGTGTCACTCCAACCGATGTAGCAGTTGCTACATTAATCATAAGCATCTCATTATTTCTTAGAGGTTGAATNTTATCAGGGTTATTGGGATCTCCCCCTACCATGTGTTNCATCAAATTAACTGAAATTTTAACATTCGAACGAACTTCTGGAAGATTTCCTTTCAAAGCAACAACTTGACCAGATAGATTATCCGAGTTGGTAATTGATGGGTCTAACTCAGTGGCCATACCACATAATCCACCAGCATGCATAGACTCGAGATTATTTCCGCCTCCTTGCATACTACTGACTGTGGCAGAAATAGGCTCCCAATGAGTCTTTGAACCCTTCTGTATTTTTCTTCCAGGNCCAATTTCGATCTCATCTCCNATATTGAATTCTCCTTCGATAATACTACCTCCAATAACTCCACCACGCATCTTAGATGGTCTTGTTCCAGGTCTATTTATATCGAAAGATCGAGCTACATGCATTACAGAACGAGTATCGGAACTTCTATCAGGAGTCGGGATTGAACTTTCAATCGCTTCAATTAGAACATCTAAGTTAACATCGTGATGTGCAGATACAGGAATTATAGGAGATTCTTCAGCAACAGTGTCTTTAAGGAATTCTTTGATCTCATTATAAGATTCAATTGCTCTTTCTTTACTGACCAAATCAATTTTATTTTGTACGACAATGATATTCTTGATTCCAGAAATATTCAACGCCATCAAATGCTCTCTAGTTTGAGGTTGCGGGCATGTTTCATTGGCTGCTACCATTAGAAGTGCACCATCCATAATAGACGCTCCAGTAATCATAATTGCCATCAGCGTTTCGTGACCAGGTGCATCAACAAAAGAAACAACTCTTTGTAAATCATCTTTCGAATCCTTTTCTCCTTTAGGATGACGCCCTGATGGATAAAAAACTCCATCTTTTGTCTTGTAAAAAGCAGTATCTGCGTATCCTAACTTGATAGAAATACCACGCTTTCTTTCTTCAGAGTGGGTATCAGTCCAAATTCCAGAAAGAGCCTTTGTAAGAGTGGTTTTACCATGGTCAACGTGTCCAACTAGTCCGATGTTGACAGTTGGTTGTGAAGGAAGCTTTCTCGACATGTGCTCCCTCCTAACCTACGATAACCCTCTCGGGATTCACTCCGATGATTCCTCGGTTTGTGAAGACAATATATCTGCAAGAGATTTCTTTCCAGCCTCTATGACCTTTAGATTAATTTGTCTAGTATCTTGATTGATTGTGTTTCCTCTGAAGAATCTTCTCTTTCTCAAACCATCAGGCTTGTATCGGAAACGCTTCTTTTCTCCACCTTTTGTCTTGAATACCAAGTTGTGACCCTTAAATCCAGTAGAACGTGTTACCAAAACAGATTGTCTTGAACCGCCAGATAGGTCTCTTCTAAGAGGAGTGCCAGTTTTATCAGAACCGCCAGTGATAACAAGTTTGTATCCGCTAAGAATTGATTCACCTTCGCCGACAAACATTCCATCGATTTCATCACCAATCTTCTTTCCAAGTAATTGGGCGTGGTTATTACCACTAATTTTCAATGAGTAGGCTTTACCGCTACTCTTTGGGTTTGTGTCGTTGACGACAGCTACAAATTCTCCTTGTTGACCAACAGCCATAGTAATCCCTCTAAGACATCTTGCCGAACATCGACCCGTATTTATGCCCACCGCATGGATAGTCTCGCTTAAAATTTCATTTCAATCGCTTTTTTAGAAGCATTTCCACTCGATTTACCAAGTCTGTTGGTAGGAAATGAGGCATGCTAAGGTGAGTAGTTCTACCTCTTCCATCAGAAATAGATGCTATCCTTGAAACAATAATTTGACGCTTTTCAAGTTCCTTAAGGTATTTCCAAAGCGTGGTATGGCTCTTCATTTTTTGACCATATTCTTCACAGACTACAGCGTATAATTGTTCTACATCACCAGTGGTCATAGATTCTTCTTTGCGAAGTCTTCGACAAATACTTAACAAAACCAGCATAGCATGAATTTTCAAATCATCAACGGTTTGAATTTCACTGATGACGTCAATTGCCAAAACCTCATCTTGTGAATATACATCTTGAATGGTGATTCTCCTTTCGGTATGTGCATCCTGTCTAAATTCACTTGCCTCACCAGCTGCCTTGATAAGTTCAATAACCAATCTAGCATCTCCACTTTGAACTGCTTTTTCAGCGATCAAATCAATTATTTCCTCAGAATAAGTACCTTCATTTAATGACAAAGAGGCTCTTTGTCTAGCGATTTTACCAAGCCCTTCAAAGTCATAAGGAGGGATATGAATAAGACTGGTTTTACCCATTCTTGAAATTACGGCAGTCTCAAGAACATCTAGAACTTGTTCTTGACTTATCAAAATCAAAGAAAGAGTTCCTTTTCCTTGTTGGTCCTCATCAATCCTTAGTAATTGGTATAGTAAATCATCACCTGATTTTCTAAGCATATGGTCTACTTCATCCAAAACTACAATCAGGTGTGATGAATTTTTCCGTGTTAATTTTCTCAAACTTAGCAGTAATTCCCCCATTGATAATCCCCTGTCAGGGTGACCTGGGTCTATTTCATGAAGTATTCTTTGAACTACTCTAGTACTGGTTGAAGCGTTTCTACAGTTTACATGAGCGATCATTATTTCTCTTTTATTTGCTAAATGACGTTGTAAATCTCGACAGAATGTTTTGGCTAATACTGTTTTACCACTACCGACCGGTCCAGTGATTATCGCTCTACAACTGGATTCATGTCTATCGATAGATGCGAATTTATTAGCCAACTCTGATTGAACAGCCTCTCTGCCTACAATTTCATTTGGAACAAAATCAAAGTCTAGTGCTTCAGGATTAGAAATAATAAATCCAGCACCGATTCTGTCAAGGTAACTACTCATAACAAGGGAAGCCTTACGCCAACCGTTATTGAATATACGGATAATTTAGAGATTATTTTATCGATAAATCGACCTTTCAAGGAATCTCGTCAAACATGTAGCCTGCTTCCCACTTCTTCTCACCTAGTGCAACTTCAAGTTCGAAAGGAGTAATCAATGGTTTACGGTATCTAATCGCATCGTCAATAGCAATTCTAGGGCATGCAGTATTTACAAATGCGTCAACTGGATAGAAGTCTATCAAATCAGGACCAACGTGTTCAAGAGCTAATAAGTATCCTTTCTTGCCNTGATTTTCTAACATTCTTTTCATCTTAAGTGCTAGACTTCGACGCATTTGACCTGGTTTTTCACCAATCAGAATACCAAAGGATTGTGCATCACCACAAGACATTATCAAACCAAATCGTTGTCTAAGAATCCTTTCAATTCTTTCTAGGGACATCTCTTCTGCATCTCCTGTATATGGGTCTAACATTGCTAATGGTTTTCCAGTATGTAGTACAAGTCCAATCGGGTGGAAGTCACCAGAACCTAGGAACAAGTAATGGCCTATAGAAGGGTCATCTCCGGAGTAGTTACATCCTAGTACTTGCCCAGGAAAAGATAATCTTGCTCCGCCTATTGGTATAGTGACATCATAACCTGCTTTTTCTAAACGGTCGTGAAATTCAGGCAATAGGTGTAAGTGCTGAATGGAACCGACTAGGCCTAGTTTAGTATCTGTAAGTGGAGAGATTCTCCCAACAGCATCTAAGAAACGCTCTTTTGCCTGTTCATCAGAAATATCCGACTTAGTATTTTGGTCCTCTTTTCTTTTAATTGCCATATTTCTATGTGCTTCAAGGAATGGCAATATTGGTGATAGTTCTGGATCTCCGTCATAAGTTACATCAATAAATTGCGTAGGCATACCAGAGTCAATATTCATCTGGGAATGCCCCATATGTGCTACTAGTTCTACGCCCATCATACTCATTTTATCATGTACCAGGTCACAAGCCCCATAGCATGGGTCAGCAGCTAAAACGACTTTAGCACTGGTTTCAGATTCTATTTCATCCATCATTTCTAATGCTTGCATCTTCAAACCCTCTGGAACTTGTAGTGCAATTAGACGGTTGTCATTTTCTTTTATTCTAGCGACTAATTCGTCTAATTCAAAATCGTGCCTATCTAAATCCATAAAATCACCAATCAGTTCAATAGAACTATTTTCTCGCCATCCATCTCTAATTTAACAAGAGACTCAATATTAATTTCTGGATATTTCGACTTAAGCATCTGTAATCCCTTGCCTTTTTCTACAACTACTAAGATATCTTGAATATGGGCTCCAGTTTTTTTTACCCCTTCAATTATAGATTTTAATGTTCCACCAGTTGATAGAACATCGTCAACGATTACTATTTTTTCACCTGGCTTGATATCATTAAGATACATTGCACCCTTTGAGTATCCTGTATTTTGGTCGATAACAATTTCGCCCTCAAGGCCATATTCTCTTTTCCTAGCGATTACCAGTGGTATTCCAGTTTTTACGCTAATTGGAGATGTTAGTGGAAGCCCCATTGCTTCAATTCCAAGAATTAGGTCTACAGAAGACCAATCAATTGCTTCGATCGATAAATCTGTGACTGCAGAGAGTACCTTTGCATCCAATCTAGGAACTCCATCGGTAATTGGATGGATAAAATAAGGGTAATCACCTTTCCAAATGACAGGAGCGTTAGCCAAACTTTCCCTCAATACATCCATAGAATCCATGATTGGTAACTCCAAATCAAAGTTCTGCTAAGTAATCAACGTATTCATCAGGGTCTAATAATAGTTCAAGATCTAAGTTATGTGGTTCAAGAATAATAATCCAACCAAGGTCATATGGGGATTCATTAGCTAAATGTGGGCTGTATTCTACTTCTCCATTAACATCCGTAATTAGTCCTGAGAATGGTGCAGCAAAGGGAAGCTTTTCTTCTGATGTCCAGATGGAAAACATACCATCTCCTTCGTCTACTTCGGTTTCTGCCTGAGGCAAAATTATTCGAAGTACCTCTCCGATTTCAAATTTCAAAAATTCACTTACTCCTATCATAAGCCTATCATCTTTCTCTTGATACCACAAGTGGTCAGTAGAGTATTTTCTGTTATGTGCAACTTTAAATTGAACTGTCTCTTCATCCATTTCATTTCCTCCTTAACGCGCCTCAAGGGCATTGTATATGAACAATTTGGAAAATAGAAAATCCAATTTCATGCAAACGGGTTAAGAAACACGGCCTTTTGGGTTGTACTGGGAGCAATATGAACTTTGCAGAAAACGATGAGCAGCAAATGATAAGAGAACTAGTTCGAGACTTTGCAGAAACTACACTAAGTCCTACTGCAGAGCATAGAGACCAAAATCAAATCCCTCCATCCGAGGAGTGGGAAGCNTTCATTGAATACGGCCTTCAAGGCGTAACAATTCCAGAAGAATATGGCGGTTCACCGGTTGACGATATTTCAGAATCCATAATTGTTGAAGAACTTTCAAGANTCGACCCGTCTTTTGGCGTTATGTTTTGTGTTCATGTAGGTCTTTGTGCAAAAACGATTTCAATTCATGCAAACGAACAACAGAAGCAGAAATATCTAACTAGACTGGCTGCAGGTGAAGTAGGNGCATACTCTCTTTCAGAAGCAGGTGCAGGAACAGATGCAGCGGCTATGATTTGTAAGGCAAAACTCTCTGATGATGGTAAACATTTCATTTTGAACGGAGAGAAAATGTGGGTTACCAACGGGGCACAAGCTAAGATATTGGTTCTATTTGCCAAGGACGTTGACCATCCTGATTATGGAGTTAAGAAGCATGGTGGAACTACTGCATTTATTGTTGAANCTTCTTTTGAAGGATTCAAAGTTGGAAAGAAGGAAGATAAATTAGGTATTCGTTCCTCTGATACCTGTACACTTATTCTAGAGAATTGCAAAGTACCGGTTGAAAATGTACTAAAAGGTGTAGGTAAAGGTTTTCCAATAGCAATGAATGCTCTTGATAACAGTAGAATCGGTATAGCAGCACAGGCTTTAGGTATTGCTCAAGGATCATATGAGGCAGCTTTGAAGTATTCTCATGAAAGAGAAGCATTTGGCAAACCTATTGCTTATCATCAAATGATTATGTCATATCTTTCTGATATGGCAACTAGAATAGATGCGGCACGATTATTGGTTTACAAGGCATCATGGGCTAAACAACAACATTACGAGCATGATGGTCCAAGACATACCAAGGAAGCCAGTATGGCTAAACTATACGCCGGAGATACTGCAATGTGGGTATCTGAAAGAGCAATTCAGGTTCTTGGTGGCTATGGATATACCAAAGAATTCCCTGTTGAGAGGTTTTTCAGGGATGCTAAAATAACTCAAATTTATGAAGGGACTCAAGAGGTTCAAAGAATAGTTATCGCTCGTTCTTTGGTCTAATCTTTAAGTTCGAGAGATTTACCTTTGAGTTTGGCTTTTCTTAGTCCACTAGACCATTCAAAAAGCGCTGCTTCAAAAGATACTAATTTATTCTTTGAGACATTTTGATCTATAAAATCATTAAATTCGGGCTCGAATAAAACCGCAATACTAAATGGCCCATTATCTAGAATTCCTGTTAATGTTTTACCACCTCGATAAGTATCGCTTACCATCAAATTTCTTTCTATTCTTTCAACTTTTAGAGTACAAAAACCACTACTTGAATTAGCAATGATTTCATTTGCCTNACTGTGCAATCTGGATTTCTCTAAAGTTTCAATGGTCTTCTCAATGCTTGTTGAAACACTTGGTTGTTCAATTATTGGGATTTCTTGAGCCTNTTCTATAGATTCTTCCGGTTGTATATTTTCAATTTCTGGGATTTCTTTTACTTCAATTTCACTAGAATCATTATCAAATTCTCTTTCAAATTCATCCAAATTATCCTCTANAATTGGCAATTCTACTTCAGGCTCTTCAATTACTGGTTCTTCAATTACGGGCATTTGGAAACCGAGTTCTTCTAGATATTGCCAAAGTTCGGAAACTAATATTTCACCATCCATATTTTTATCCAAGATAGAAGATATGTGTGTAAGTACCCACGCTGGNGGTTGATTTCCGGTCAAATCTACGATAAAGTTAGAAATTTCTTCTATCGAAATAATACCATCACTATTTGCATCTAACTTTACTGTTAATTCTTGGACATTATAACCAGAATCTTGTAACCATTTTCCAAAACTTTCTTTGATCTTTACAACCATAGGATTATCGGAATTTTCCGCAATTTTAGACTGGACATTCTGTACTGTTTCTGCTGCTATTTGGGCAGCTTTAGATTTGATATCATTTTGCCAATTTTTTACTGATTCCTGCTCAGATAATATGCCGATTACAGTCTCTCTAGGTATGTGAGAAGGTGGTGCGTCTCCGACAAAATGTTTTGCGACTTGATAAAGTTCATTATCAGTTAAAGAATTTAATCCATTGCCAGATAAAATTTTACTTTCCAATTGTTCAATACTCAAATTAAGCACTCCATTGTATGGGGCTGTGTATTCTAATTGTTAATTTAATCGCCATCATGCAGGGAATTTTAATTGCGGCCATTGATTAAAATCACTATTTTCCCAAGATAGAGTAGAAAGAACTCGTTCGATTTGAGAAATATCTGTNATGTCTCTCTCGATTTGTATAGTATGTAACCATGATTTAAGCCGACCCAATCTAATTCCTTTGGATAGTCCGGTTTGATTCATTATCCAATTACCATCTGCAATTGGCTCTCCATNTGTCTTTTGGACGTCNAATAACCTTAGTTTTTCTAATCTATCTTCCAAATCTTCAATTGAGAAAAAGTCTGTTTCCCTATTACTGATTTTAATACTGTTTTCTAAAATAATTTTTCCTAAAATAAGATTCTTTTCAGCAAATTCTCCAAGAATAAACCTATATTTTCTCATAGATTGTTTAGATTGATTTGGAATGAAGCCAAACCTCTTGTGGATACTTTGAATAATTTCTCTTTCCTTTCTCGAGAGTTTTAGATTAGAGCANATAGTTTGGACTTCTTTTTCACTGCAAATACAAAGTAGAAGTGCGAANTTTTCCAATTCATCAAACCTTTCTAAATTGTCTTTCATAGCATCTAAAATTAAGAATTTATTACTCCACTCGCCAAGTAAAAAGCGGTCTAAAATGCCTTCTAAAGCCATCTTTTCAATAATAAGTCCTGAATTTGGCCCACCAAGAATCTTTTTCCATTCGATCCAAATTCTTTCCCTAGAAATGGGTTCAAGCATATGTTTTTGTTGAGAAATAGATTGTTTCAGACTATGCTCAATTTCCCAAACTCCACTTTCTCTACGGTCAGCAAATCGGTAAGCCCTCATAATCCTTAAGCCATCTTCTGATAATCTCTGATGAGCATTACCCACTGCCCTAATCAGCCCCCTAGATATATCGGTTCTACCATTATGAGGGTCATAGAGAAGTTTTCTTGCAACATCTATGGCCATGGCATTAATTGTAAAATCCCTACGTTCAAGGTCATCCTTCAGTGACTTTCCCCATGTGACATTTTCAGGTCTTCTCCCATCTTTGTACTCGCCATCGGTTCTAAGAGTGGTTGCTTGATACAAACAATTCTTACCTCGAAGAGAAACAGTGCCAAATTCTTCCCCAGTGAGGATTGCATCATTGAAAATTTCTAACATCTCCTCAGGAGTCAGATCAACAGCGATATCTATGTCACTCGGCTTATGTCCTATCATCCAGTCTCTAACCGCTCCACCGACAATCCATACACCTCCACCACTTTCACAAATAAGATTGAGAATCTCAACAAGGTCTAAAGGTAATTCCTCCAAAAAATCGATAGTCTGGTTTGAGCATTCAAGACCATCTAAATCTGCTTTTCGACCTTGTATAAGCTTGCTCAAATTATCACCCCTAGTTCGGCTATAGTCAATTGCACCAAAGCATTATCCTTGAAACCATCTTCCAATTGACCATGTGGGGTGATGAATCAGTGTCTTTGGTTCCAGTCGAATGGCTCAAAGCTCATGAAGAGGTTAGAGTTAGGGGTAGAGATAAGTTACTAGAAATGACCAAAAAATGGGGCGGATTTACCAAACCTCTTATCGTTGATAAAAAAACAGGCTCTTTACTCGATGGACATCATCGTCACTCAGTGGCTTGTTTACTAAATTTGAATAGTGTTCCTGCTATTTGTGTAGACTATTTTTCGGATGAAAGTATAATCGTAGAAACTTGGCCTAATTCAGAATTAGAGGAAATTAGCAAAAAAGATGTCGTAGATATGTCGATGTCAGGTGAATTATATCCCCCAAAAACTAGTAGGCATATATTCTCTTATGATATTCCACCTATCTTCATTTCTCTTGATGCTTTGAGATAGTTTGCCTTGTTGCAATATAGTCTTGCCACTTTTTATTTCCTTTTCCATCAAGTTTTACATTCTTTGTCGGTTGGCTAGGTAGTGTCACTTTACAAGTTTGAACGATTCCTTCATGATTGAATGTAATTTCGGTTTCACAATTAACTAAACCCTTCAAATATTTATTCAAATTATTGTTACTGTTTACTCTAAAACCATTTATTGCAATAATTTCATCCCCTGGCATTAGGATTTTTCTTAAAGGTGAATTTTGTTGGTGAGAAGTCACTCTTAATTGTTTATTCACTTCTCTTATTTGAACTCCCATCCAAGCACTTTCCATCTCTCCTTCTTTTGAATCCTTTTCAGGTACTAAATTGAGTGAGAAATATTCCAATGCTTTGTCNACGTCGGGTGATTTACGTTCAAAAACCAATTTATCTAACATCTTACCAAGTCTAAGGCCGCCTTCCATGCTAGTTAGAGAAGAACGAATATCTTTGTAGGTAACTCCAAGTTTCTCAGCGNTTGAGTATCCTATAGCATGCTTTTCACAAAGTAGTGCCATTAGTTGGCATAATCCTGATTTACCTTTTGAACGCTTTCTCAATTCTGCGTCCAAGCAAAAAATAGCTAATTCTCCTTCTAAGTAATATGAAATCTGAGTTTCTCTTGAAAAGGCATGGCCTCTGTAAAGGTGAATCCAAGCATCATGACTAGATTCAGATAAGGATTCTTTTTCCATTCCATGTCTCAAAGTATGTCTTTTCATTTTGCGAAGGAAATCCTTACGCCAGTCATCCTCGCTCCATGCTCCTGATCTTACGCAAAGAACATCACCAAGCCATGAAGTGCCTCCTTCAAACCACCAAAGTAATTCTGAATGAGTTTCTTTTTGTAAATCATAATTTAAGAAATTCCTCGGTCTCAATCTTTTTACATTCCATTGATGAAGATATTCATGGCTAAAAAGGCTGACTAAGTCTTTATATTCATCATCAAAACCTGGCATTAAGCATTGCCTAGGCAGCATAGATGTTTGAGAATTTAAATGTTCTAAACCTCCTCGAGACTTTTCAGTGAAATGAAGCACAGTTACGTAATTATCCCATTCAGGAATTCCAAAAAGAGCATGATGCTCCATCACAACTTTATCCATATCTATTCTTAATCTATCTAGCATACTTTGGTCTGGAGAATATCCTCCACTATCCCATATTTTCAAATGATGTGTTCTTCCCTCGACTACCCAACTCATTGTTTCGTTTGCGTTTGCCTCCAAGATACCATCTAATAGTTCATCACGATTAGGTGCTTCAAACTCATATGTTAGTCCAGTGTTATTAGTAAGTAAACCTTTACTTGTATTATTTGATACTTCAAGGTATTGAGTTGCAGGTGTCCAATCAGAAGGTATGTGTGCTTTGATAATATGTGTCTTTTCCATTCTTTCATCTTTAATTCCAGAAACAGGAAGGAACCATGTAAATGGGGGCATAACGTGTATGTGAGTACTATCTATGTGAGAAGACCTACAAGAAAGTTCAGTTGCGAGAATTTTATATTTTATCTTCACTAAATTAGTACCTTCTTCAATACTTATTTTCATAGAATCAACATCTTTTCGCTTACTAACAAGAAGTTTTTCATTTCCGTCGTGTGCTTCGAAGTCAAACATATACTGTATAGGTTCGCGAAGGAAATAAGACCCAGGGACCCATCTTGGGAAACTTAGAATTAGGCTTTTACCAGTGAATGGTCCTTCAATTTCTAATCCAACATGTAAGTGCCTTGAATCTCCTTCTGTAGCGTCAAAAAGGAATTTGATGCCCGAATATCCATCTCTCATAGTTGCCTTGAGTTGCCGGCGGTTGAAAGGTTCTGTGCTGTAATTTTCAATAATTGACTAGTTGTAGAGTTGATTAAATCCTCCGACTTCCCAATTATCTCGGGCTCATTACACCTTCCTATCAGGCGTTCTAATAATCGTGACCTTTCAATTTCGTCGACTTCTTCATTTTCGATAATTTGCCAGCGAAGTTCATCACTTGCATCATCTTTTTTTCCTTGTAACCATCTCCCCAATACCGGAAAACACTTATTTTCAATAAGTAATTTTATTGAATCATCATCTGTAGAGTCATATTTCTCCTTTAGGATTTTGACTAAACTCTTACGGACTTTAGAATCAGTAATATTGGCTAATCTAATCATCGTATCTCCAGCATTATCTACTGAAAATTGGACCATTGCTAACGGATTAACTCCTTCAGTTAGAAGTTGTGACAACCTTTCCTCTGAAATATTTTCACTTTTACTACTAAGTTGATTAAGTGCGGTTTCTTTAATCGAATTAGATGAATCAGAAAGGCAAGAAAGTAATTGTTTTTTAGAAATATGATCGCTTGATAGAGCAATAATCTTTATTCTGTCATTATCCGATTGAATCAGTTGACTTGTAAATTTACCATCGGAATCCGATTTTATCAAGGCCTTACTAGCCTTTATCTTGCAAAGATTATCTTCATCTTGGTAAAGAATCTCAGCAACAGAACTGGTGTCACCAGTAAATTTCTCAAGTAGATTTGCAGCACATCGCCTTGCATCGATTGATTTATGAGTTGCTAATGGAATTAGAGAATCAATATCAAGCCTAGGAGCCCACATTCTGTGAGCATCAAGGGCCTTTGACCTAAACCATGAGTCTTTGTCATCAAGTAATGGTATGAAAGCCTCTAAATTNCTNGGTGAATCNANNTCAAATAGGGCTCTCAAAGCTCTTCTACGNATTCGAATATCTTTGTGNGATANTTGNGAAATATGGGCACTNGTTGACTTAGGCATANTTTCACCATCATTTTCGATTTATTCTANACCTTCAAANTCATCAAANATCCANTTTTCAAATCCNATTTCNGATAATACTGGATGCAATATNACCTGTAAAATTGGCCAAAANCTAACAAATGAATCAGCATTTTCGATTAATGATTTGAACATNGGGTGCTCTGAAGGAGTCATATCNCCCTCNCCTANAGGAGGTAAATCTTCAGGAAGAAAGTGAAGTTCGGCAATNATNTCNTGTAGGCANTGAGTTTCTTCTTCTTCAATTATATCCAANTCTTGACANGTTTCTATGACTAATTGTAGTAAATCTGCTAATTCGACAGGACTTATCATTTGANTNNTGANATTTTCATCACTTANTGGTCCAAAACATACAGGGCCTAAGTCAGTCGGTAATAATTCATTATCTTGCTTTTCCATCTTCATCAATTGTTGATGATTCTCTGGACCCAATGGCGCAATAACAAATCCTCCTTCAGTAATTCTTGTAGATATCCACTTAGGCAAAACTTCAATATGNCCAGTTATCAAAACTCGATTAAATTCTCCAGGAAAAGCCACTGGAGATACATCGATAGATTCCAAAGTTCTTAATTCAATAGTTGGCCAATGAGTTAGTCTTTCCTTGGCATGCGAAATCGATTCATCACATTGGTCTAAAACTCTCACATTGCCATTTTCACCAATTATTTGGGCTATCAATGCTGCTAAATATCCCCCTTTGGAGCCTATCAAAATAACTTCTTGACCACTATTCAACTCTAGATTATGAAGCAATGTAACAATCATGTGAGGTGCAGAAATTGTTTTTATTTTACCCTCAATAGTTTCCATAAATTGAATCGGACGGTCAGAATAGAATGGGTCACTATCAAAGTCAGAAAATGTTTCTACATCGGTTTTTTCCATTATTTTTCTAATCTCTTTAGGGACTTCGATGCCACTTTGTTCCAACCTCTTGAGCAGGTCGGATATTCGGGTCATATCGTTGGTATGACGTGGTGTCTTGTAAACAATCCCATCAAATTAGTTTAATGAAGAAAACTTCTCTTCTAAAATTTGATCTATTTGGCTAATGTTCTGTTGATGCTCTTGCATGCCGAATTCAACCATTTCATCCAATGANGTTAATTCATTATCATCGTGAAGAATTTGTTGTGACACTTCATTTTGGATATTATCTCTAATATTTTCAAGCATTTTCTTCATACCTTTCTTTTGGTCAATGTCTGCTTCTTCAGAATCCAATTCGATTGTTTCAAGCATTACCTTGATAATTTCAGGAGGGACATATGGGTCATCAAAAGATGAAAACATATCATCCATAATTATCGCTTCGATTCTGGCTAGATGTTCAGAAATTGTAGCACGAGCTAATCCNATTTGTTCTGCAAGGTCACTAACTCTAATTCTCTTAGGGACATCAAAGAACCCTTTGTCATAAGCAAATTTGGCTAACTTTAATTGTTTAGAACTCAAAAGGGAATTATCTGATGTGAGATTAAAATCTAGACTTCTAGCACTAGTCCTATCAGGTTTTGACATAATCCTTGCTAAGGTTGTTACAATTCTAAGTTTCATTGGAGGGCCTTGAATAATGTAGGTTAAACCTTCACCGTCTAATCTACAACCAGGCGCTGCACTAGTACCATTTGTTCTAGCATTCAAATTAGATAAAGAATGATTTAATCTAACTAGAAGAATAAATGAATCAGTATGCTCTTTCGGCTCCATAATAACCTCTAATAAATCTAGGAAATGTAAATCATCTATGTCTGATATCGTTTTCCCTTCACAAAAGTTTGCTTTTACGATTATTCTAACGTCTTTAGGTACTCTTTTGACATATGAAAGAAATTCTAAATGTTTGAAAATTTGCAAAATTCCGGCGATATCTAAACTTCTCAGCCTTGCCCTCTTCCAAAACAAGGTGACTTCGCGCATAAACACCCCTTAGCATCTTAGGTGATAATATATCTTGATGATTGATTTTTCATTTTTTCATTTCTAACCAAGCTAAAAATGAAACAATTGGAAGTAATGTGAATAAAACTTTATTCAATTTACTTTGATACTCATTGTACTCTCTCGTCTTTTCAGGACTAACTTCAATAGACTTAACTTTTCTAGTTCTCCTCAGAATATTGACTTTAGATTCAACCACTGAAAGGACCCTATCTCTTAATTCTGGCGATGTACTTTTGGCATTACCCTTTCCTACAATGAACTTAACAGTAGTTGTGTCTGCTAATTCTAGGGCCGCTTCTACAACACCCTCGACATTTTTCAAATTGTGCAAATCGATTCTAATATTCATTCCATCACTCGATATATGGCTCAAAACTCTCCAACTACCCTGGCCTTCATTAAATCGAGTGAGTAGTTCTCTTGCTTCTTCAAGTGGTTTTTTCGATAATTTAACCGGTCGTCTTCTCTTTGCCAAAAATGGCCCAAGTAAAATAGAGACAATGAAAGGTGGTAAGCAAATTAGATAGATGGTTCTTTTTATTTCTTCAGCATCTGTTAGTACTGATATTGTTGCTAAAGAGAAACCTAAGTATAAACCTATCAAAGCACCTGCTTGAAGGCCCATCCGAAGACCTACTGGTTCGCCCTTTTGCTCTGTCACATGCTAACCAAATAGCCATGACACATCAAGACTCTTATCGTGAAAATGATTAAATCTTTTACAGTCTACCTTCATACATGGAGAAAAATGGTTTGCCAGATAGGAACCGTGAAAAGAAAGTCGGGATGTGGATTTTCGGCATCTTTGGGTTTTTATTTGTCTCTTTTTTCCTTTCACCAACACTTCTACCAAATGGTTCAGTTCCTGAATTAGATGCAAGAGCCAATGCTTTGGATTACATGTCAGAAGATGGGAAGTACTCATCTGGAAATGATGGTGAAGAAGAGAAATTTGCTTGGATCGAATTAGACCCTTACAATGGCTTCATTTATGCATTTGGAGATTTCAATTGTCATATGAAACATGAGAGGTCATGGGAAATAAATGGAAATCAAATGCCGGTTTGTACACGTGATGTAGGGATGTTTTTTGGTATCGCAGTGGGTGGCTTAATTTTCTCGAGGAGAGGATATAATCGTTGGACAGTTAAGGACACATGTCTTTCATTATTCCCTGATAACTGGCTCGATGGAATCTATAGAAAGAATTACAGAACTTATGCATGGTTAATTACAGGAACTATTTTCTGCCTACCCTTAATTTTTGATGGATTTACACAATTGTTAACTTCCTATGAGTCAAACAACCTTACTAGGCCTTTGACAGGAATTGCTTTTGGGATTGGGTTTGGTATTTTAGTAGGTGCAGCATATTCTGCACGACCTAAATTTTTCAAATCAGCTAGTTCGGTCTCATTGCCTAATGGTTCTAAGTTTGAATTAAAATCAAAAGAGGAAGAATAATACTATTTTGGNGGGGGNGTTTTCCACCAAATTATCAATTCTTCAATATTACTTGGANTNGGGCAATCTTCATGTCCACTTGTTAGCATTTCCAGTCGATGGAGTACGTTTTGTATAGCCTTTCTAATTGAAGGTGGAGGGTTTTTTTCTTCCTTTATCATCAAAATGTCAGAAAGGGCGTTATCCCAATCAGAATCAGGATTTACTCTTCTCCAAGATGCAAGCGAAGCTCTCAAAGGCCACATTGCCAGTGCCAATCTTCCATAGCCTAGTTTATCATCTCTCAATTTGAAAACTTTCGCTTCAGAAAATGGGACATGTGATTGTTGCTTATGTATCCATCTTTCGTGCTCAAGCCACTTGACTAACCTTTGAGTATGTCTCTGAGTGACCATTCTATGAGGTCCTAGAGATTTGTGTAACCTTGGAACTTCAGTAGAGCCAACAATTAATGATAAAGTTCCCAAAATTGACCAACATGATTGGGAGTATGAAGTTGCAGGTACATCATATTCCTTGGCACTCACTTTTGGCCATTTATCTTCTGCTAGTTTCATCCAATGGCTTGGAGTCATTCCAGATAGCCATCCAATATGTATTGCAGTTTTCATTTCCGGTGCGCCGGGTAATCTTGTTTGTTTTTTGACATCTTTCACAAGAGTACTGAGAAGAAATCTGTCAACTTGGTCAGGGTCTACATTCAGTGGAGTCGGTTTTCTATTGAAAAATGAGCGTAACTCATCTCGAAGTTTCCTTCTTAACTCATCTAATCCACCTTCATTTAGAATTGGTCCAACCACACAACACTTGTCAAAAGGGCTAGAAACTTGTATATTGCCTGACAATAGATCATTGAAACCTTTACGGATTTTCTTTTGAATGTCAGTTGTTTCAAAATACTCTTGCTTTTGACTTGTCATCCGTAATGTGCCAGATTGGATTCTTTTTATTGCCTTTTCAGGATCACAATCAATCCATATTACCAAGTCTGGTATCATTGCGGCAGAGTTCATTTTACATACTTGTTCAATACCTAGATTTCCAACAATTCCTTGGTAAATGAGAGACGAATGAATATTCCTATCTGAAATAACGATATGGCCTTTATCTAATAGCGGCTTAATCCAAGTATGTGAATGGTCTAATCTATCAGCCGCGAATAATCCTGCTTCTTGAAGCGGGGTTCTATCGCCTGTTTTTACGGAATCAAGAGCGAGTTTACCAAGTTCACTATGTCTCCTTGGCTCATGAGTTGGGTGGACTTGAGGAAAAGGATACTCATTTACTAATTCCAGAATTATTCTAGCCGCTTCGCCTTTGCCAGAACCATCTCCTCCTTCGATGGAAATAAGATACATTCTCACACCTCTTCAGTATCTTCAAATTGCTCTTTTGTTAATGTCAATAATCCCATTCCAACTAAAATCAATATTGGACCAAATAAAATTAAACCTCTACTGAATAAACTAATACCAGCAAGATATTGAGTTCTTCGATATCGCTTAGCACGACGTGTTTCAACGGATGCTTGAATTCCTACAATGCCAGTAATAATAGTCATCACACCAATGAAAGTTGATAATCCGACAGCCGCTTCTAAAGACCAACCTGAGTCTTCGGATTGAACCGTTTCTTTAGTTATTTCACTACCATTTTTCATAGTAAAAGGTTGCATAATGCCATCAACTGCATCGAAAGTACGTTCTATCGTGTTATATCCTTCTAGAGACACTCTTAGCAACATAGTTTCAGATTTGACATTTTTTAACTGAAAATAACCATTATCATTTGTGTAAGTTACTTGTAGTGTTTCAGAACTTTCATAATCAACCAATTCGATACTGGCATTAAAGATGGCTTGACCTTCAATATCCAATGCTTGGCCAGTAATATCAACGCTCTGAGTTTGCTCAAATAGTGATGAATTAAGTAATTCAGAAGGATTTCCTTGCAAAATAATTCCGCCACTGAAAATTCCCAAAAGACTGCCTACTAATATCAAAACAGCTGCTAATTTCCTAAGTCTTGCTTTATCATCATACTCGAATTCCATCATTGATTCAAAACTATCTTCATCTAACATTAATTCTGATTGAGGGACAATTAGTTCTGGTTCTGAATCTTGTATTGAGGATTCTTCGAGTTGCTTTTTAACACGAGCTTTGAGGGCCTCTCGGCGTTCGTCAAAACTCTTCTCTGACATAATTACTCCTCCGCTCAATTCATGTGTGAAGGTGCGCGGATAATACCCCTTCCCCTAATAGTCCGCGTTATTTCATACCTTTCTAATACGATAATCGAGGAAAAAGATGACCGTAAATAAGCAAAAAATAATTACAATTGATATCAATCCAACTACAGTGAAAGTCTCAATATTTATTGAATCCCCATTGTCTATTTCTTCGATTATATCACTTGATTGATTTTCTTGTGAAGTTTCACTTTCTATTATCCAGGAAGAACTTCTCAAACCTAATTCTAGTAGTTCGCCAATCCTGCCTAGTGATTGAGCACTTACCTTATCGATTGTATCATTGTGTGTATGCCAATAACCACCCCAGTTTTCAGCACCTTCTCCAGATCTAATATCGATTAAATCAATCGCTGGAACGCCTCTCTCATGTGCAGCAACATGGTCATCAATAACCCCATTTGAAGTTTCAATATCAAAGATATCCTCTCCAGGGTTTCCATTACAATCCAGTTCTCCATCTACTAACCCAGTCGCTATTGCTAGTGGTTGAATAGTTAGCCAAAGTTCCGAAGAACCCGGCCATACATGCGTGAAATGTAGGTCATAATCTCCAATCATATCAACAACAATAAATGCAGAAATTTTGTTCAACTCGGAATCTGTTTTATTTTCAGCCCAGGCCTTTGAACCGTAAATACCAGGCCTAACTCCTTGGTCTTCACCATCAGTGAATAGTAGCCTGACAGTATGATTTAGTTCCATAGTAGGAATTATTTTAGCAAGTTCAATTAGTACTGCAACTCCACTAGCGCCGTCATTAGCACCATCGATTGGTTTGTCTCGCATACTCTCATTTTCATCTCTCTCAGCCCTGTCTCTAGAATCATAATGAGCAACAAAGAAAATTTCTTGCCCTGAAGAATTTTCAGGCTCATATGTTGCAATTAAATTTGTTAGATTAAAGTCCTCTCTAGCATGAGTTTCCTCTCTAAATTGCCATTGAGTTAAGTTTTCTTTGATAGATTCTCTTAGATTATATGATGCATCTGAACCAGGAAGCCTGTGGCCTAAGTCGACTTGCCATTTTATAGAGGAGTTGGCAGCGGTGGAATTGAAGGCTAAATCATCATAAAAATCGCATGGCTGACTTGATTGATAGTTGGGTTTTTGCCCATCTTCTAACGCTAAAACAAGGTTGCTGTGAGGCAATAGGCACATGACTAGAGTTAGAACAATTAGTTGTTTACTAAATGTTTTTTTCACCCCGGCATTCATGAGCATTATTGACTCCTAGCAGACTGACCCTTAAATACCTCTTTTCGACTCGGTCAAATAGATAGCAGTATCGCAATTATTTGAGATGTTTATTATGTCGGAAAATCGTTCCAATAAAGCCTTATTTTTGATTGCGCTATTTTTTATTTCTGTAATGTCTCCAATTTTTGCTTCAGTAAGTGCTGACGCAGCCGAAAATACAGAGAGAATACCTTACAATGCTGGCGGTATAATAATTGGAGATTTGAAAGACTTCGATATAAGCAATGGTTCACAATATTTGCTTATTGAAGAAGAACAGCCAGTAGTCTCAGCTTATGGATTCATGAAGCAAGCTTGGATTGATGCGGGTCGACCAGGTGTTGAAGATATGAAATATGAGCCAGTAACTCAAGGACGGTCTAGCGGTAGAGTTTGTAGTCCCCACTTAGTTGGCGATGAATTAAGCGTACCAACATCAGGAGGCTCAATAAATGCATATGTCGCTAAGACCACCAATACAGTCGCTTTCATAGTTGAATCGGGAAGGACGCTTTCTTCAACAGTTTTGAACAACCTAGCCTCTTCTTGGGATAGTACGATTTATCCGACCATGACTACCTATTATGGTAAAGACTACCAAGACGGAAGAGGACTTGCCCCACCGGATATAGATAATAATTGTCAAGTTCAAATTATAATTCATGACATAGATGGACCCTTCAATACCGGAGGTTACTTTTCTCCTTCTTTTGCCAGTGCTAGGGAGTCGGTGTTTGTCGATTATGCTGATATTACTCTAAGTTGGGGTAAGTCGATAATTGCCCACGAATTACAACATTTACTTCACAACGCACAAGATCCATATGAAAATCTATGGATTGATGAAGGAAATGCAGATGTGGCTATTTTTCTCTGTTTTGGAGCCGATTCTACTCTAGTTAGCCACCTCAATCAATGGACTGAAGCATCTGAATTATCTGTTCGTTGGTGGAATCAAAGATTCGCAGATTATGGAGCTGGATTCATCTTCACTATGTATCTTGCAGATCATCTTGGTGGAGGTGCTGCAGTGCGACAATTGGTTCAAGATTCTGCAACAGGCGGGGTCGGTGTTGAAAAATTAGCTTTATCACCGCCTGCTGGTCAAAGCGGCTCTATAGGTCGAACAATGAATCAGATATTTGCAAACTTTTCTATCGCCGCAGTTCTAGATTCAGACCAAGGGATATATGGATTTTCTAACCTTGATTTGACCCCTACTTGCTCTTCAGCATCTTTTTGTAGAGTTCAACCTGCTGCAACAAACAGTGATTGGAGCACTCCTTGGTCTTCTACTGGTAATTCCGTGGAAGGTTGGGGCATTAGGGCATTCAAGTTTACTCCTGGTTCATCTTCTCCTGCCCCATTAACCATTAGATTAACTTCAGATGTTAGCCAATTTGATGGAGTTATAGTTTCTAAATCTACAGTAGATGGACTGCTTACGGTTACCGATTTGGACTTCCAAAGTAATGTAGCAACAGCACTTGTGCCAGGTTTTGGAAATTTGACCGATGAAGTATGGGCAATAACATGGTATGCAAGTACAGTGGCCGATTGTGATTATACTTCATGTGGACCATCATATCCTCAAGGAACAGTTGATATCGAAGCAGCAAGAATCACATCTCCAGCTACTTTAACACTCAACACTACTGAAACATCGGACAGAGACGGAGATGGAAATGACGATACTTCTCACATTAGTTTCAATGTATTTTCAAATGCTTTCTTTGAAGACTTAGATGTCGATATCAGTGTTATGGATTCTTCAGGAGAATTAGTTGACTCCATTTCCAACAGAATTTCTGCTGGCGGTGGTCAAGATACTTCTAGTGATATATGGTTCACTGCTCCTCTTGATGGCACCTATACATTCCAGTTTGACATGTATGACATGATTGGAACTTTAGTGGATAGTTCTTCTTCTTCGCCTTTGGCACTTTCTAACATGCGCCCAACTGCAAATGGTAGTATTTCATCTAATCAAACTCAGACCTGGGAAAATATTGAGTTTAGTGGTGGTGGATTTGACGCATGGGGGTTATCTTTTGATAATAATTCACTTCCGTATTTAGATTCGCCAGTCGCCTATGCTTGGGATTTTGATGATGGTGTGACATCTTCTTTGAAGTCTCCAACTAGGTCTTATCAATCCATTGGAGTATACAACTCAACTCTAAGAATCATGGACCAAGGAAATACTTGGTCAGATATAGAAATACATCAAGTCAATGTCACCGATGACTCGATGCCTGTTCCAGTTATTTCGGTCAATAACTTAGTTATTGATACTGAAATAAGTATTTTCACAGACCAATTAATTCAATTTTCAGCCTCAAAATCTTCAGACAACGTCCCAGTTGAAAATTTACAATACCAGTGGGATTGGGGAGATGGGGAAATCGATTCAGGAATCGGAATGTACCTTGCTCAGCATGAATGGGGCGATATTACTGGAGAAAATGTGACTTTCAACCTCACACTAACAGTATTTGATGGAATAAACAGTGGTCAGAAGAGTATTCTTGTATATGTAAATAATAGAGTGCCATATCAGATTTTTACAGATAATCTAACCACTTATACATACACTTCAATTCTAATGCCAGATGTGTTTACAGATGATGATGGATTAATTATTCAATATGAATGGAACTTCCCAGAAGGTGTCAACCTTGGTGGAGGAATTACAGATAAGAGTGATGATTTTGTAGAGACAACCTCTACAGTGGCCTATCCTAATCCTTCATGGAATTCACCGGGACTAAAGGCAGCAGTTCTGACTGTAACTGATGATGATGGCAGCGAATCTTCTACTCAAATATTCATTAATGTACTCAATCAAGTCCCAGTCGCTGATTTCTTAGTTAGAGTCAATGATGATGAAGGCAATTCATTGATTGACTTTAGGGCTGAAGATGGATTGGTAGATGTACCATACACATTCGATGGTAGAAATTCCTTTGATATCGACGGGACGATGGGTGATTCAAGTGATCTATCTTTCAACTGGTCATTTGGTGATGGAAACTTTGGTGACAAACCTCAATCAACGTTTACTTTTACAGAACCTGGAGTTCATGTTGTAAGTCTGTTTGTTATCGATGAAGAAGGGGCTCAAAGTTTGACTAGGACTATGACTATTAGAATTGCTAATCCTTTGCCTATAATTTCAGTAAAAATTCTTGATGCTTGGGTTTCAGGTCAACAAGTAACAGATACGACTCCAAGACCAGAAGGTTTCATTCCTGATGCATGGTCTCATACCTTTGATGAAAATGATAATACATTTACAGCACCTAATTTGATGCTATACTTTGATTCAGATGGGACTAGAGACGGTGATAGAAGATTTGAAGGTAAATTTGCTCCACTTGATGCAATGCTAGAAGATTGGAATGGGCTGGTAGAATATACTTGGGATTTTGGAGATGCTTCACCTCTTAATCATGAATCATCACCTTGGCATTCTTATTCAAGTCCTGGCGCATATACAGTTACCCTAACTGTTAGAGACGCATTTGGAACTGGTGATGTCAGTAGAGAAAGCTTCACGATTGTAGTTGATAACCCGCCTGTAATAGAGGACATTTCATATCCGGATGAAATAATAATAGAACAATCGATTTATTTATCTGCTAATATCTCTGATATTGAACTTGATCAAAATAAATTGATTTACAGAGATATCAATATTGACGATGGTTCATTATTTGATAAGGATGAGTTTATTGAATCAGAACTTGTAGTCAAATGGGATGTTAATTTAGAATTGGATGAAGATGGAAATGGCGATGCGACAGATGATTACATCATTCCAGAAAATTCACCTATCTATCGAATCACTCCTGTGTGGAATGAATCTGGAAAGTACGTAATTGGACTCCAGGCATGTGACGGATTAGGTATGTGCGCATATTTGACTGAAGAAATAAATGTTGTACCTAAGCCCGATGACCCGCCATCACTATCAGACTTTGAACTTGAAGATTGGATGAGTTGGATTAAAGAAGCAGGTTCAGATTTAGCTACTTTCGTAGCATTAATCGCAGTGGCATTAATTCTAGGTTGGTTGGTTATGCGTGATTCAAGTGATATTGAAGATGAAGCTAAGCAAGCTGCTGAAACATATACTGATGTTGAACACGTGGAAGTTCAAGGTGGTTTACTTGGTATGGACCAACATACTCCTCCTCCTGCTCCATCGATACTTTCTAAGGACGAACGCCGCAATGATGATAGTGGTTACATCAGACCGTTACGTAGAAGAATCTAATCGCTACAATCTTGAACTGCCGATGAAATAGAAAAAATGAGGGAGCATTAAAATGAGGTCTAGATTCGTACTTGTTGTACTTTTCATACTAATTGCTCCTCTAATTGCAGTTTCACCAGACTCGTCTTTATCAATTAGTAAAAACGCATCAGCAGCAGATGCTTGCAAAGGAGACTTAGAGCCAGTTAGGTGGAACGAATCCCTTCAAAGAATTGCTATGGTCCCTCACTATAATCCTTACGAAGATTGGTGGAGTTTTTGGGAAGAGGATGAAGGCCGTAAAGGAAAAAATAGTGACTCAGGAAATGATGGCTCCGATGAACAGGATTCAGTAGTAGACCAGTCTCTTAGTCCTGAACCATCATGGATGTATGACTTATATGAGCATAATTTAGAACCTTTAGATTCTAACCATCATTCGACTCTTTTGGTTGGAAATGATAGTGTTGGAGCAATAAAGGTCAATTTATCTGCTAATCACAGAACTACGGTTTGCATAACTCTTCAAAATTTAAATCAAACTAGTAATTCTGATGTTAGTGCAGATGTATATCTTATGACTTCAAGTGAATATCAAAAATATGAGGAAAGTTACTTTTCATCCCATTCAGATAACCGATGGTATTCTGATGTTGAACAATCTATGAGTGATATACCTCCTGAATGGAGGAGTTTCAATTTCCTTGGTTGGAAAACCTACAGAGATGCCCATCAGTATGAACAAGTTGATAATGTTAATTTTGCTTTAAGTTTAGATGGCCCTGAAGTGTATAGTGGTATTTTTGGAGATCCGGATTGGCAAGATTTCTACATTGTAATTGATACTTGGGACAATGTTCATGATAATGATGAACTCCCGCCAGAAGCAATAATTGCTGCTGATGTAACTATTATTACTACTGAAAGAACTCTGATATTGCCGAACTTTACAGTTTCTTTGGTCTTCTTGGCTTTGACAATATCGCTGGCCATTACACCATTTATTATCAATGCAAGATACATGAGGGCTGGATTAGAATCAGAACAAGCCCCGACAGGTTTCGTACCATCATTGAATACAGAGCCAGAAATACCCCCTGCTGTCAATCAAATCCAGCAAGAGGCCAATTCAACTACTAATCCAAACAATCAACAAATAGGGCAATTAGACGACGATAGTAAGCAAATTCCGAACTTACCAGAATAGTAATTTAGGAATTTAATATTCCAATAATGCCCAAGCATCACGAAGGTCTCTTACATTAATCAGCCCTCTATCAGAGAGCCTGAAGTGATTTAGCATTGTAGCGTAAACAAGACTTTGTCCAAGAATAGGTGCATGAAGTCTTACCCAATCTCCGCCATTTCCAAGTCCCATTAAGCAATGAGGGTCTTCATCATCTTTCAAGGAGTGAGCCGCTTCGATAATTTGTAGTGAGTCTTGATGATTTACAACAGAGGTGCAAAACTTCATGATGTCTCCTTTACCATAGTTTTCTCTAACCATTTTCACAATGTCTTCAGCATTAGGAGTCGAACTTGAGTCGTGATATGAAGCGATAATCTTACAATCAGACTCTTTGGCCTTTGTAGAAAGTTTATCTCTTTCTTTATCGCCTATTGATAGTTCTAGGTCAACAAAACTGACATTTGAATCGATTGCGTTGTCAAGTATTTCGAGCCTTTGTTTTTCTGTTCCAGCAAAGAACCCACCTTCTCTAACAGGTCTAACGGTGAAAATGACAGGGACAGGAATTCCTTCCTTTAGAGATTCAATTGATTTTTCCACATCAATTTCTTTGAAGTCTTTAACAGCCCATTCTTTTTCTGGTGACATTTTACTAATTTTTTCACCATCTTCATTTTCAGTAACAGTTGGTTCGGGTTTGATAAGGTATAATTTGTCAAAGCGAACTTCAACATAATCAGCACCAGCAATATTAGCTCTATTTGCTTCGTCAATCATCTCATCTACCGAAATCCCTTCGAGAGATACGCATATTTTCGGCTCTGCCATATTCCGTCCAAATAGGGAGTGTTATTAACGCTCACGGATGAAAGATGATTTTCTCATTTTTTCATTTTTACCAAAAAGCCATATTTTGAACAAGTAAAATTAGTCTACAATATGCCTTATTTGGGGTTAGTTTTCCACTACCTTTAAACACCTTCACGGATGGTTGGTAATGGTAGGGGAGTGACAGGCAGATAATCAATGCACAGCAGGCGATTTTAGGCGCATCTGCTGGAAGCAAAAAATAGTTAATATCTGCCAATTCTACATTGTTAAATTCGGTGATTTTAGAATTTGAATGACCCTAACTGGAGTGAATGAAATGAGTGATGATTATAGCGCCTCTAGCATCCAAGTGCTGGAAGGATTAGAAGCGGTGAGGAAAAGACCCGGGATGTATATTGGAGACCCGCACGACGGTTCCGCTTTGCACCACTGCATTTGGGAAGTAGTCGACAACTCCGTAGACGAGCATCTTGCAGGCTATAACAATAAGATCGAAGTCACGCTAAAACCTGATGGCACGCTTTCAGTCAGAGATTATGGGCGTGGCATACCTGTCGGAGTACATGATGAATTTGGAGTTTCAGCTGCAGAAGTAATTATGACTAAATTGCACGCTGGAGGTAAGTTCGACAATAGTTCTTACAAAGTATCCGGAGGCCTTCACGGAGTAGGTGTTTCTGCTGTAAATGCGGTTTCAGAGTGGATGGACGTTACAATACACAGAGATGGAAAAATTCACTACCAAAGGTACTATGCAGGTGTTCCAGCATCTCCACTCGAAATAATTGGAGATTGCGATGATACCGGCACAATAATTTCTTTCAAACCAGATTTGACTATTTTCACCGAGGTGATTGAATTTGAATTCGAACAAATCGACACTAGATTAAAAGAAACAGCATTCCTTAATGCAGGCCTTGAGATTGTCATTTCTGATGAAAGAGGTGAAGAAGAATATACTAGTAAGCACCTGTACGAGGGTGGAATTAGCGAATTCGTATCTCAATTAAATATCTCTAGAGAGGCAATGCACCAAGAAGTAATTGTGATTTCAGGCGGCAAAGAATTAGAGATCGGTACTGTTACTGTAGACCTTGCTTTACAATGGTCAAGTGCCTTTAGTGAATCGATTAGATGCTACACTAATATTATTCGTAACAAAGATGGAGGAACTCACATGTCAGGGCTTAGAACTGCACTAACTAGCAGTCTAAACTCATATGCTAAGAAAAAGAACTTACTCAAGGGTGAAAGTTTGTCAGGAGACGATGTTAGAGAAGGGCTTACTGCAATTGTAAGCGTAAAGCACCCAGACCCTTCTTTTTCATCCCAAACCAAAGACAAACTTGTCAGTAGCGAAGTCACAGGTATAGTTCAGACCGTTGTTTACGAGAAATTAGGTGAGTTCTTCGAAGAGAATCCTTCTGTTGCAAAAATCGTAATAGAAAAAGCATTACTTGCTTCAAAGGCCAGAAAAGCAGCACAAAAGGCAAGAGAATTAACTAGAAGAAAAGGAGTTCTTGAAGGTGGAGGATTACCTGGTAAATTGGCTGATTGTCAATCAAGAGACCCATCGGAATGCGAAGTATACCTCGTGGAAGGTGATTCAGCGGGTGGTTCTGCCAAGACCGGTAGAGACCGTAGAATACAAGCGATTTTGCCACTTAGAGGAAAAATCTTGAATGTTGAAAGACAAAAGAGAAATATTGTCAAGGTATTTCAAAACCAAGAAATTCAAACTATGATTAGAGCATTAGGTGCAGGTGTTGGTAATAATCCCGATGATGAAGGTTCATTCAATCCTGAAAAGTTAAGATATTCAAAAATTATAATCATGACTGACGCTGACGTTGATGGTGCCCACATTAGAACATTGATGTTGACATTTATCTGGCGTTTCATGAGGCCAGCAATTTCTGAAGGACACGTATACATAGCCCAACCCCCATTATATCAACTTTCAAAGGGCAGAGTTAGCAAGTATGCATTTAGTGATGAGGAAAGAGATACGATTATTGAGGAATTGAAAGCAGGCAACCCTTCAACAAAAATAGGCGTACAAAGGTACAAGGGTCTTGGTGAAATGAATCCAGACCAATTATGGGACACCACAATGAATCCTGAAACAAGAACTATGCTAAAAGTTACAATTAGAGATGCTGAAGAATCAGATCGATTATTTGAAATCCTAATGGGGGAAGATGTACCAGACAGAAGGGCATTTATTGAGAAGTACGCAAAGGAGGTGACCAACCTTGACATCTGAAGAAGAAAACATAGATAACAACGAGGAAGACGAGGAAATAGTTCCTCAAGGAAATATTTTGAATCAACCATTGGAAGAGGAAATGAAGAATTCTTACATCAATTATGCGATGTCGGTTATTATTGGCAGAGCTTTACCAGATGCTAGAGATGGATTAAAACCGGTTCATAGAAGAGTACTTTACGGAATGCATGAGGGTGGACATACATCTGAAAAGAAGTTCAGTAAATCTGCACGTTCAGTTGGAGAAGTAATGGGTAAGTATCACCCACACGGCGACCAATCCATCTATGATACGATGGTTAGAATGGCTCAAGACTTCTCACTTAGGTATCCGTTGGTAGACGGACAAGGGAATTTCGGTTCCATTGACGGCGACCCTCCAGCAGCTATGCGTTATACAGAGAGTCGTTTAGATAAAATATCTAAGCACATGTTAGAAGATATAGATAAGAAAACCGTTGATTTCCAACCCAATTTTGATGATTCAGAGCAAGAACCAACAGTTCTTCCTTCACGACTTCCAAATTTGATTTTGAATGGAAGTGATGGTATTGCTGTGGGAATGGCTACACGTATTCCACCTCATAATTTAACTGAAGTTGCAGGTGCAATTAATTTACACGTCAAGACAATTATCGAAGAAGGAGTCGATGAAAACAAGATGCCAAGTATTTCTATAGAAAATTACATGGAGCACGTACAAGGTCCGGATTTCCCAACTGGTGCAGGAATCCATGGCGTCGATGGAATATATGATATGTATTCAACAGGTAAAGGCAGATTCCATGTACGTTCAAAGTGCGATGTCCTCGATGACCAGAAAGGAAAGAGAATTATTGTCCATGAAATCCCATATCAAGTCAAAAAAGCAGATATGTTAATCCATATCGCTGATTTGGTTAGTAAAGGAACAGTTGTCGGTATTCGAGATATCAGAGATGAATCTTCTAAGGAAGGTATCAGAGTTGTAATTGAGGTCAAGAATAATGCTGACCCTCATGCAGTACTGAATCAATTATACAAATCCAGTCGTTTACAGGAATCATATTCGGCAAATATGATGGGGATTCTAGATGGTAGGCCGGTTCTACTAACTCTCCCGGTCATTCTTCATACCTATGTAGAGCATAGAGAGTCGGTTATTGAGAGGCGTGCAGAATTTGAATTGGCAAAGGCTCAATCGCGTGCTCATATCTTAGAGGGGCTTGTCAAAGCCCAAGATAGAATTGATGATGTAATTGCAGTTGGTAAAGCGAGTGCTAGCCGTGAGCAGTTTGAGTCTGTTCTACGTGGTGATGAAACCATGGGTTCGATTGCAGCATTTGATTTCACCGAACCACAAGCTAANGCAATTGCNGAGAGAAGATTGTATCAATTGAGNCGTCTTGATGTTGACAAAGTCCAAAATGAATATTCNGAATTNCAACTAAAGATTGCTGACTTNNAAGATATNATTTCTTCAAGGATTAGNAGATTGGATATTTTACTAAGTGAACTTAATGAAATGGTAGAAAAGCATGGTGATGAAAGACGTTCTTACATCGACCCAATGCCACTTTCCATGGACCGAGAAGACCTAATCGAGGAGAGGGCGATTGCAATTACTCTAAGTGAAGACAATTATATNCGTCACTTACCTGTAGAATCATTTAGAGTTCAAAATAGAGGNGGTAAAGGNCTCAAAGGTGTCGCAACCAAAGCAGAAGATACGCCTCAACTAATCATTACATGTTTTAGTAAAGATAGATTATTGATCTTCACAGATCAAGGAAGAGTATACGGATTGAAGGCTTGGGAAACTCCATTGGGAAGTAGACATTCAAGAGGCGGACATATCAGAAACTTGCTTGAAAGTCTTAGAGAAGATGAAAANATNGTNACNATTNTACCNATNTCNAGAGAACTTCTTGAAACGCCAGAAGGTAATTACCTACTATTTGCAACTAAATTGGGGCTTATCAAGAAAACTCGTTTAGAGGAATATGTTAAGATTAATAGAAATGGAAAATATGCTTTAAGATTCAAACTCGATGGAGATAGTTTGGTCAATGTAAGGTGTGGAACAGACCAATCAGATATAGTTATGATTTCTAGTACTGGATTTGCAAGTAGGTTTGCCTGCCAAAAAATCAGAGCATCAGGTAGAGTATCTGCTGGTGTTTACGGAATAAAAACTGGAAATAGAAAGGGTGCTGATGGAGGTCATGTAGTTGGAATGATTGCAACTG
Source organism: Euryarchaeota archaeon TMED132 (assembly GCA_002172355.2). Classification (GTDB taxonomy): domain Archaea; phylum Thermoplasmatota; class Poseidoniia; order Poseidoniales; family Poseidoniaceae; genus MGIIa-L1. Next base: position 59,752 of record NHGH02000014.1, on the reverse strand, counting down.
ATAACACTGAAACTCAAATTCTAACTATCTCAAAGAATGGTATGGCTAAGAGAAGTAGACTTGGAACTGCTGAAAAGGTACCTTATCTAGATGCTGAAGGAGTTCAAAAAGTCCACAAAGAGACTGGCGAATTGATGGATAGAACAGATGGATATAGGAAGACAAATCCTGGNGCTAAAGGTGCTTTTACCATGAATATCGATAAGGAAGAGAATGATGAGATTATTGCTGCAAGGCAAATTCCGAACCTTGATGATAACCTATTTGTTCTGACCAAGAAAGGTATGATGATTAGATTGAGAGCTAATCAAACCAAGGAGACCAAATCTAAGAAATCGAAAGGAACTAGAATAATGGAACTCAGAAATAAGGGNAAATCCGGATTTAGTGATGAAATTATTTTCGTCGCAAGATTACCTGCAGAATTGATTGATGAGGAAGATGAAGATTTTGATGAAATGGATACAAATCAAGATGGCGTAATTGACCGTGAAGAATTCGAAGCAGCACTAAAAATGAAGTCTTTGAGTGAAGAAGAAGAGTGATTTGAAGTATCGACGACTTCAAACATGATTACGGTTTGTCNTGTCATAGGGCGAATCTATTTTTGCTCAAGGTGATTATTATGGACGAGCGTTCTTTGATATATGATTGGAATACCATAGAGTATGATTTCAACAGAAATCCATCTAATCATCCTCATGGTGTTTGGTTTGACGATGAAACTCTTAGAGACGGACTTCAAAGCCCTAGTGCNAGAAATCCGACAATCGAGCAAAAAATAGAATTGCTAAGTTACATGGAGAAATTAGGAATTCAAAAAGTTGACCTTGGTCTACCAGGTGCAGGACCATTCCATAGAGAGCACATCGATGCTCTGTTAAATCACATCATCTCACATGATTATCAAATTAGGCCAGGTGCTGCAGTCAGAACATTGATGAATGACATCGAGCCTCTAGTTGAAATGCAAAATAAGCACGGAATCCCTATTCAAGCATCCGCTTTCTTAGGAACTAGTCCAATTCGTCAATATACTGAAGGCTGGACTATGGATAAATTGATTTCAACAATGGAAAAGGCAGTTAGTTATGCTGTTGAAAACGAAGTTCAAGTNATGTTTGTCACAGAAGACACCACTAGATCAAAGCCTGATGATGTAAAGAAAATATATCAAAGAGCGATGGAATTAGGGGTTCGCAGACTTTGTGTTTGTGATACATGTGGGCATGTGACACCTAATGGAGTCAAGAAATTATTAAACTTCATCGATGAAGAAGTAATCAAAGATGGTGGTTATAAGAGAAGTGAAATTGAAGTAAATTGGCACGGACATCAAGATAGAGGTCTTGGAGTTGCAAATAATATCGCTGCGGTTGAAGCAGGTGCCGATGTAATTCATGGTACTGCTTTAGGAGTTGGTGAAAGAGCAGGAAATGCTCCATTAGATCAAACATTAGTAAATTTGAAACTAATGGGGGTAATAGATAATGACCTAACTCATCTAGATGATTATACTAGATTGGCTAATAAGTACATAGAAGTACCACTTCCTAGAAATTATCCAGTATTTGGTGAAGATGCATTTGAAACAGGAACAGGTGTACACGCATCTGCAGTAATCAAAGCAATGAGAAAAGGTGATAATTGGTTGGCTGATAGAGTTTATTCTGGAGTTCCGGCCGGTGATTTTGGATTAAAGCAAGTTATCAGAATCGGCCACATGGCAGGACGTTCGAATATTATATGGTGGCTAGAGCAAAATGGATACGAGGCTGAAGATGATTTAGTCGCCCATGTTTTTGATGTAGCAAAAAGCCAAAGAAGAAATATGGAAGATTCTGAAGTTGAGGCGGCAGTTAAGAATTTCCTAAATCAATCTTAAGCACCAGCTTCTTCATCATCTGAAAATGGATTTGGTTTTTGTTGATTTGAACGACCTATCATCCATTCAGTATCGACACCACCTCCACTCCACTCGCCTTCGACATTCACTTCATCAACGTCTTGTTCTTCTCGCCAAACAGCGTCTTCCTCAGAGCCACAAACAATGAAATTACCATTGCTATCAATCTGCTCTTCAAGTAATCTCATGTGTTTAGAAATAGGTAAAAAGTGAGCAACAGGCATTCCACTGGCTGTAAATGGATTAGTTGCAGCCCCTACCAATAAACCATCTTCAGGTGCTACTATATCGACGGTAAGACCTGGTGTTGCAGGATCTGAAATAGTCGCTATTACTTCGCCCTCCCTCATTACAGAACCTGAAGTAACAAACATATCTAACAATCCTCCTTCACTTGCTCTAAGCCATAAAGAGCCACTGGCCAGCATACGGAATCTTGGTCGATGGGGTTTACCAGGTATCATTCTTAGAGACCTTAGTACATTCATAACTCCATGTATTGCAACCTTTACAGATTCATTATCTAGTAGATTAGCTCCACCACCTTCGTAAGTTATTGAAGGGATATCATTCTCAACAGCAGCTTTTCTTAAAGAACCAGAAGGAGGTTTTGAATCAAGAATAATTTCGATTCCAAATGCCTTAGCTAAAATATTTGAGCCAGCATGAGCCAAATCCGCTCTTAGTTGAGGCATGTTAGACCGCCCTTTGGCAGCACTATGTAGGTCAATAATGGCGTCAGTATCACTTAGTAAGTATTTCCATACTTGTGCTGCAACACGTCTGGTAGTCGTACTTTTAAAATTCCCAGGAAAATTCCGATTTAGGTCTCTTCCATCAGGGAAATATCTCGATTTCGAACGATATCCTGGAAGATTAACTACTGGTACTATTCTTACAGTGCCAGCCATTTGTTTTGGATTGAGTGGTTTGCCTATATCTGTGAAAGCATTTGATAGAAGGTGAGTACATGCAGATGGGCCAGTTAATTCATCACCGTGTATGCCACCAAGAATTGTTATTGTAGGTCCTGGCCTTTCCCCATGGATAATTGTTACAGGAATTGGCCATGGGTCTCCTAGGTCAACCTCTAAAAGAGGCATTGAAATTGTTCTTATTGTTCCTGGTTTGATTATTTTTCTATACAGCCTTATATTGCCCCATTCCGCACTTCTATCCCATTCTGGGCGGTCTTCTGTTTGGTGAGCATCCAATGCTTCTTGGATTGCAATACGCCTTCTTTTTGGCAATTCATGAGCGACTCGAATCTTTGTCTTCTTGACCTTCTTCTTGTCACCCATGTACAGGCGAGTAGTTCATTCACCATGAACAATGCTATTCTATTTTGATACAAACAAAGAAAGACGGACTTGTATTAGCCTAATCATGGAAGTTATTGGAGTACAACAAAAGTTTGCGCCAAATTCAATTTGTTTTGGCTGTGGACCAGCAAACAAAGATGGATTACAGATTATCAGCCAGAGGATTGAAAATGGTCTTTATCTCGAATTTATGCCTGAACAACATCATCAGGCATTTCCAGGAATGATAAATGGCGGTATCATAGGTACTTTACTCGATTGTCATGGAAATTGGACTGCTGCTATTGCTTTGATGGATGAAGGCGATTTAGATGAGCCACCATGTACTGTTACTGCTTCTTANTCTGTNANACTTAGAAGNCCNACNCCNACAGATACNATGCTNTGTATAACNAGNCAGNTNAAATCNNTNGNNGGAAATAAAGTTGAAATNGAACTTCTNTTAGAAGCNAATGGAAAAGTTTGNGCTACCGGTGAGGGATTATTTGTGGCAGTNAAAGANGGCCANCCNGCNTATCANCGTTGGAATTGAGGAATTTCGATGGTCAAACCAAAGCCTGACCAGANGATTAAGNTNGAACAATTAAGNTCGATTGTNTTAGATTTGATGCAAGATATGGAAATTTGGCANGAAATAGATACAGNGGNATTAGAAAANATNGANCTTGGAGTTCTAAGNATTAANGCAACNCAAAGGCATGGAGTNACAAGGTGGAAGANAGGAGTAGATNTNTCNAATCTNAAACCTTCAGANGTNCAAGAGATCAATATNCANCCTCATCTCTTAGAAGAAAGGTGGAATGCTTATGCTGCATTTGTATTACATCATGAATATATCCATGCACTTGGATNTAGGGAGCATGATAAGAGATTTCGNTATATGGAGAAATCTTGGCCTGGAAGTAAAGCGGTTAAACATGGTTCNGAATTNACAGAATTTTTGAGATTGAAGAACGCTAAGTGGATTTGGTCATGTAGTACTTGTGATAAGCAATTTCCAAGGAAAAAGCCTTCTAAAGGCATGTATAAGTGTAGGGAATGTAATACCATTCTAATTGATAAGAAACTTTAATCACTTCTTTTTCGACTTACTCTTAGACTTACTTTTTGCCTTAGTTTTAGCCTCTTTGACCTTACTATCGCCGTCCATGTCGGCATCTTCAGCGATCTTCTTAATCATCGATTCTTCCTTTTCACTGATATCGCCATCCTTAGCAGCCGACTTTATTGCAGCCTCTACATTCATCTCAGCAGCTTCTTTGTCAGAGATTCCAAGTGCGCTTTGGAAGGATTTCAGTTCATTTAATTCTTCTTCAGTAATAATTCCATCATCCCAAGCAGAGTTATATGCTTCTATGAGGAAACTTTTGTAATCTTCTGGATTTAGTAATACGTCTCTGATCAATCCATGATTCGGTCCTTCTTCTGGTATATCTCCTGAAAGTTCTAGGATTGCAATTGAGCGTCTAACTTCTTTTACAGCCATGTCTTTTAGCCCATGTCCTGCCCAAACTGCCCCAGCAGCTACAACTGCAGCAGCAAACCATCTCATGATATCAGGGTCTACTAATTCCCCAGGTTGAACCAAGTGAAAAATTCCGATAACAGCCATGGCGGCTCCACACATCACTTCTACCCAATCATTGAGGTCCGGTTCATCGTCAAAAACTGAAAGTCTGTCTTCGATAATAGAGTCTATCTCATCGCTCATGTTGTAAGGTGAGTAGTCGAAGGGTCTTATGGGTGTCGGAATTACTCTGTGAAGCGTTGTCCTTTTGGACTGTTGGCGCGACAGTCCAAACATGGCGGCCGGGAAAGAGCATATTTCCGAACTGGATTTGCCAGATTCTGTAATAGACTTCATTACGGATAAATGGGGTATAAGCAAGTTACATCCTCCACAATTTGAAGCGATGCCTTCAATTTTCAAAGGAAGAAATGTGCTTTTAGCGATACCTACTGCAAGTGGTAAATCACTTGTCGCCTACATTGCAATTCTTAGGAAACTAATGGTTGAAGAAATTGGTACAAAAGCGATTTATATTGTGCCGCTGAAGGCATTAGCTAGTGAAAAATTCGAAGATCTAAAAGAGATATCAAAATCGCTAAATTTGACAGTTGGTTTGGGTATTGGCGATTCATCCTCAGAAGCAAAAAAGATTGAAGAATGTGACATACTGGTATGTACATCAGAAAAACTCGATTCAATAATTAGAAATAAACCTCAAACTATGTCAAGAGTTTCAATTGTAGTTGCAGATGAATTTCATTTGATGAATGACTCAACGAGAGGACCAACATTGGAAATAAACCTCACAAAACTTAGATTCCTAAGAAAAGATGCACAATTGATAGCATTGTCTGCAACTGTTGGAAATTGCCAAGACTTAGCCAACTGGTTAAATGCAGACCTGATAAAATCTGACTGGAGGCCTGTTGCGCTTGAGTACAGCACATTTCATGACTTACATCTAGAACCTAGACTTGTTCAATCATCGGAAGTTTCAACTTCTCCCGATGTACTAAATCCCCCAAGAGATTTAGAAGGTCCAAAGACTCAACCAACTTGGGTTGTTCTAAAAGATGCAATAATGCAGAAAGGACAGTTACTAATTTTTGTTGGAACTAGGAGGAGTGCAGAATCAGAAGCCCTCAAGTTATCCAAGAGAGTTGCTAAACTAATGGAAAAAGAAGACCCTGAGAAATTGAATAAACTAAATGAATTTGCAGAATCATTGGAAGGAAGATCACAAACTGCAATGGGCGAAAAGTTACATCAATGCATCAAAGGAGGTGTCGCTTTTCATCATGCTGGCCTGACACATAGCCAAAGGAAATCTATTGAATCTGCTTTCAAAAAAGGACTTCTACTCGCTTTGACAGCAACACCAACCTTGGCTGCAGGAGTTAATCTTCCAGCAAGAAGAGTCTTGGTAAGGGATGTAAAAAGATGGGATGACGGGATGAGTCGCCCTTTACCTGTTATGGAAGTAAGGCAAATGTTAGGGCGGGCAGGACGTCCAAAATATGATGATTATGGAGAGGCTTGGATACTTTGTAAAGGCACAGATGGTTGGGAAATTGCTGATGATGTTAGTGAAAGATATTTCTTTGGAGAGATAGAGTCAATATCTTCGAAATTGGCTAGTGAACCGGCATTAAGAACTCACCTTCTATCGATAATATCTACAGGTGGCCTACAACACCGTGGAGATATTGGTGACTTTCTGGAGTCTACTTTCTTAGGGTTTAGTATTTCCAAGAATATTCTGAATGAGAGAATCGACGAGATGCTTAATTGGTTAGTGGATGAAAGATTCATTAGAAGATTAGGCGTTGATGAATCCTATGCAAACAAGCGTGCTGATGAGGGAATAAATGATGATGAAGATTGGGATGATAATATGCCTGTTTGGGCAAATATCGCNCATTCAACCATAGGTGTNGAATTTCAGTCATCTAATAATTCNCCAACAAATAAAATCTCCAACTCAGCATTTAGNGAACCTAGTTTCGGATTTAAAAAGGCTACGGAGTTGTCTCATGTTGGTGCATGGCATTTAGATGATAAGAATGAATTTTCAGCGATGAAATATGAAGCCACCTTAATGGGAGAAAGGATTACTCAACTCTATTTAGACCCGTTGTCAGCATCATTATTGAGAGTCGGATTAAGAAGGGCTGTAAGAAGAGAAGTTAGGAAAAGTGGGGAAGTAACAAATTTTGGTTTACTTCATCTAATTGCCACAACTCCAGACTTTTCATCGCTTTGGGCAAAAAATAGTGATATGGAAATAAATTCGAATCTTTGGCTTAAGACCAATTCAGTAGAAAGTGAACTTTTAGCAGACTCTTCTTATGATGAGATGTTGCTTGGAAATGTAAAGTCTGCATGGTTGATTGAGAAATGGAATGATGAAGAAAGTATGCGTTCTATAGAGAAAAGTTTGGATGTCAGCCCTGGTGATTTACACCATAGAGTAGATTTGGCTTCCTGGCTTTTGCTAGGTTCTAAGGAGATTTTGATTGCCGATGATGTNTTCTCACAAGAGCACATGGCTGAAATTTCTGAAATAATCAAGAAAGTAGATATTCTAAGGCAGAGGACAAGACATGGTTGTAAGGAAGATTTNCTAACCCTTGTCAATATCAGAAATATTGGNCGTTCTCGGGCTAGGGAATTGGCTAATTTGGGTATTAGAACTCCACAGCANGTCATTTCTATGAGTAATTCTAAGAGAAATGATTTGCTTAAATTAAGAGGTTGGGGGCCTCAACTGCTTGGAAAGATAGTCACAGAGGTTGAAAAAATAATTTCAAGAGAAAACAGCCGAACTAAGTCTAATTCTCCAATTAAACAAAGAGATGACGATATACCTCTTTTTGATGAAAAAGAATCGGATGTTTGAAAAAAAATAACTTATTGGGTTAGTGTATGGAGTTGGGCGCTTTTCCTTGTTTATCATGGTCTAAGTCCGATTCTTCACCATCTCAAATTTTGAAGGAATTTCTAGAAACCAGGCCTTCTGATAGATGGTTAATGATGGGTTCACATGCTGCCCATAGTGATGTACAACTTTGGACTGCTTGGCACTGTTGTGAACGTAGATTTTTTCGAAAAACCTCCCTNGCAAGGACAATCGATGCAGAATTCCTTAGATTCATTGCAGGCACTCACCACATCTCAGAAGCGTTCCAAAGAGCTGGAGTTTCCGAAGAAGGTTCTGATGGTTGGATAATCTACCTTCCGGAAAGAGATGAAAATGAGTCCTTGGATGANGGTATCTCACCATCGAAAGAATATCTGGAATCNTTTGAAAGTACTGCGTTAGAGATCCTCGAATCTCTCAATTTGACTGCCAGTAATGCTCCTTTAGAACTAAATTTGGAGAATGCTGGTAAATTGGGTATGGATACCAACGANTTGGAAATGGATAATTTNGAAGACGCTTTAATAGGATTTATTCTATCATCTGAATTCAACACTTAAATTCGAAGAGTTCAAGCACTCTCGGTAATTACCTAGTNGCATGGTGCTTGCTACTTCTCCCGGCGACGATATTTATGAAAACGCTCGAAGATACCTCGATGAAGACAAAATCCGTTCTGCATTACAGAATGCTTCGGATTTTGGCGCAAGTTATGCAGAAGTAAGATTAGTATCAGTTACCGACTCAAGTGTCGCCACTAGAGATGGTCAACTAGAAAGAGCGATTCCAGGGCAAGAGGTTGGAGCGACAATGAGAATTCTAGCAGATGGCGCCTGGGGCGTTCATTCTACTACAGACATAGAATCAATTCCAAGCCAAGTTGAATCAACAGTGCGTTTGGCTAAGGCCGTTGCTCAAAGAAGAAGTTCAAAGGATAAGCCAGTTTCTTTAGCAGAGGTTCCAATAATTGAAGACTCAGTTCATTGGTTACCAGAAAAAGACGTTAGAGCTACTGAGTTAAGTGAAAAACTAGAACATCTAAAGGTACTTTATGAGAATTCAATGGACGACAAAAAGATAGCATCAGTAATTTGTGGATGGCACGATGAACATATTCATACTGAATTTATGTCAAGTGAAGGAATGAATAGAACTTGGTCTTTCCAAAGGTCCTTGATAAATGCCACAGTCACAGCAAGAGATGGTTCAGATGTAGTATCGTATAGAACTAGACATGGCGGTGAAGGCGGATTAGAGTTAATTGAACAATGCGATTTAGCAAATCTTGGAAGTTATGCTAAAACTTCTGCAATCAGGCTATTGAAGGCCGAAAGGTCACCTTCGGGCAAGTTGCCATTAGTTGCAGATAGGGACTTGACCGGAGTTTACATTCATGAAGCATTAGGGCATCCTTGTGAAGCAGATTTAGTTGCTGCAGGCGATTCATGCTTAGATGGTAAATTAGGACAAAAGATAGGTAATGATATCGTTACCGTTGTTGATGACCCAAGAATCAGAGGAGGCTATGGTGCTCATCCGATTGATGATGAAGGATTGGATACTAAAGAAAAGTGTTTGATCAAAAATGGTGTTTTGACAGACTATCTAAATCACAGAGAAACCGCTCATCATTTTGGAATCGAGCCAAATGCTGGAGCAAGAGCTCAAGATGGATTACACCATCCTTTGGTTAGAATGTCCAATACTCTAATTATGGGTGGAACTCATAATGATCTAGACGAGTTGATTGAAGATATCGAGTATGGAGTATACGCCTGCGGATCTAGAGGTGGACAGGTAGATACTGGCAGAGGTTCATTCCAATTCGCAGCCCAAGAGGCTTGGTTAATTGAAAATGGTTCTATAACAACTCCACTAAAGGACGTAAGCGTTAGCGGTTTAACACTTCAAATTTTGAAGGATGTAGATGGACTGACTACTGATTCAAGGCTAGCGGCTCCTGGTTTTTGTGGCAAAGGACAAACCGTTCCTGTTGGCGACGGTGGTCCAATAATGAGAATCAAGGAAGCATTGGTGGGATGAGAATGTTACCAGATGATGCTTTGGATAGACTTATCGAAGGCAGTAAGAAAGTTGCTGATTTATGTCGTCAAAATAAAGTTCAGCAGTGGGAAATAATTGCTACACAATCATATGGCCATCAATTAGATATTGAAGCAGGCAAGATTTCTTTGGCTGCAGGTGGTGGAGATGGCGGATATGGCATCAGGGTAGTTGAAGATGGAAAATTCGGTTATGCTTACTTAGTGGACGTAAAATCTGCAGAGAAAGCGATTCAACAAGCACTTTCAATAGCACGTATTTCGCCATCCATCAAAGGGTTTGATTTGCCAAGTAATCAAGAGACGAAAGAAGTCAAAGGATTATTCGATAAAAAAATTCTATCTGTTGGGCCAGAAGACCTTTTGAAACAAGCAGATTCAATTTTGAATGAAGTATCATCTTTAGACAAGAGGGCTGTTGTAACGGGCGGTGGCCTAGGAGTTAGCGCAACTGCAGGTGTATTGACTTCAAGTGAAGGAATAGACCATCACGGAATAACAACCTCACATGGTCTTGGAGTTCAAGTATCTATAGAGGAAAATGAACAATTAACTAGTTCTTGGCAAGGAGTCTCGAGCAAGAAACTTATCGATGGAATGCCAAAATGCATTGCTAATTCAGTAGAATGGGCACAAAAAACGAGAGACCCAATAAAAGTTGAAAATGGGGCTGAAGATGTACCAGTTCTGATGACTTCCGAAGGATTAGGTTCATTATTTTCAACAGTAATTCCTTCAGCCATAAGAGGAGAAAGGTTGAGTCGAATGGAATCGTTTTGGTCTGGAAAGCAAGGAGAGCAAGTTATGGCAAAAGACCTCTCTTTGATTGATAATGCTACTATGGAAGGCGGTATTTCATCATCTTCAAGAGATGGGGAAGGCGTGCCGACTCAAAGGCAAGTAGTTGTTGATTCAGGGAAATTAGTTGGCTCATTATGGTCGACTAGAGACTCTGCAAAACTAGTCGCTGAAGGTAAAATTGAACAGGCATCAACCACAGGTTCTGCTTCGCGTCGAGGACATCAAAGTCCTCCTGTAACTACTTGTAGTAATTTAGAATTAATTTCCAGTTCGAAATCAAGTAGTGTTGATGAGTTACTTGAAAGGATGGATTGTGGTTATGTCGTAAATAGTGTCATGGGTGCGCACACAGCCAATCCTACAAGTGGAGATTTTTCAGTCACTACCAGTTCAATTTTGAGAGTTGAAGGTGGAGAGGTAATTGGTGCAGTCAAGCAGGCGGGCCTTTCAGGTAATATGGCTAAAGCATTGAGTAGAGATGTATTCTTGAGTGATAATACCAGGGTGTCTGGCGGCAGTATGCACATTCCAGATATCTTGTTGATGCAGGCATTAAGAGTCAATCCAATTTAATTTTCAAGGGCATTCTTTATTTCCTGTCGTCTGTGGTATCCTACACCATGGAGGTAAAGGGAGTGTCTAGTCTAAACCAATCCGCACGAAAACCCGAAGTCTGTACTCCGCACAGACAATGGATGAAAACAACGTCTGTCGGGGTGATGATAAATGTCTGAAGAGAAATATGAAGATCATATTAATGCGGTTTTATCAGAATGCCCAAACGCAGATAGAGAAGAGGTCAGTGAGGCCTTTGCAAAATATGAGAGTGAATTCTATATTCCTCCTCAAGATGCATTAAGGTCTATTATTCGTAGATTCAAGGGCGACATGGCTCCTTCTACCAATACTAGTAATTCAACTACTGAAAAGCCATCAGTATCCAAGAAAGTCGCTAGTTTAACCGAACTTTCAGCAACCGATAGAGATATTGAAATCGAGGTTGAGATTATTTCTCATAATCTTAGAGAGCAAACAATTAGAGGCGAACAAAAACAAATCGCTTTTGGTTTAATTGAAGATAATCCTTGGGACGAAGGCGGTCAAAGGAATCGATGGGAATACAAAGACTGGGGTCCTAACTCAAACATTTCTCCAGGTTCTGTAGTTCGAATTGAAGGTGCTTCTGTAAATGAATACCAGGGAAGAATGTCCTTGAATATTAATCAAAGTACTAGAATCGCAGTACTAAGGGAAGGAACTAGGCCAGTTGTTGCGCCAGGTGAACCTATAGAAATCAATAATATCCCAAGCGATGGCTATGTTTGCGTTGTCGGAAGAATTTTATCTTCTAGACCAGATCAAATTCATAGAAAAGATGGCTCTGGCTCTATTGACGTTGTTAGAGGTAGAATGGCCGATGAGTCAGGAACAATAGGTTTCCTTTCATGGGAACCATTTGAGCATGAGGTTGGAGCTTTAGTTAAGATTGATGGGGCTCAAGTTAGAACGTTTAGAGATACTCCAGAACTTAATTTCGGAAGGACTACGAAAGTAGAATTATTCCATGATTCTAACTTTGCTGATGCAGAATCACTAATGGAACAAAATATCGTCACTATATCTCAATTGAGAGATGGTTCNAGGGACGTTGAAGCCATTGTTCAAATTACTGAATGGTCTAAGCGGTCTTTCGTTCGAGATGGAGAAGAGAAGTTCCTTTGGTCGGGTCAAATAGCAGATCCATCAGGGAAATGTCGTATGAGTGCTTGGGAAGAATTACCGATTAGCGAGTCAGATTTACCTGTGACAATAAAAGTTAAGGGCGTTAGAGTTCGTTCTTGGCAAGGAATACCGGATATTACAGTTGATAAATCGGCTCAAGTTGAAATNCTTGACTCGCCNCCATGGGATGGTTCTATAGACCTTTCAAATCATATTGTAGAAGTTCCTTTAACAGAATTGGTAAACGGTTCAAGCAGAGTTGGTATTTCTACTCAAGGNATAGTTGCCAGTGTTAGAGAAGATTGTGGCATTATTATGAGATGTACTCAGTGCCGAAGAGTTCTGCGCGATGGTAATTGTAGCCAACACGGNGATGATGAAGGAAATCAAGATGTTAGACTGCGACTTGTCATCGACGATGGTACATCGACATCATCATTATTGATCAACAAAGAAGCTACTCTTAGTTTACTAAATATGACCGAAGATGACATTAAAGCAGAAATCGATTCCAANGGCCAAATGGAGTTTGTCCAGAGGCTTAGAGGTAAACTATTGGGGCAACTAGTATCAGCATCTGGGAGAACAATTGTTGATGACCAAGGTGCGATGTTACTAGCAGATAAAACCGAACTAGTNGACCAAGACCCTGGTTTATTATCTACNGAAATAAGAGCAAAATGGGGGGTTCAGTAATGCAACCATCACGNTCAATCAAGAGACAGCCTGCTTGGCACATGCTAGCATCTGAATTTGGTGAATCTACCCTAAATGAGAAAGGTTCAGGTGAATTTGACCCTTCATTTGTAATTACTAAATTGGGTTCAAAAGTTAACCGAGTAATAGTTGCAGGTCTACTGGAAAGACTAGAACCTAGGGATACAGCGAATGGTTCTGTACTTTACCAAGGACAAATAAGAGACCCATCTGGAGTTCATTATTTCTCAGTAGGAGATTATGCTTCTGATTCGATGAGGGAACTTACTTTACAACTATCTCCAAAGGTAGAAAGTGGAGAGCCAATACTCATGCTAATGGTGGCTAAGACCCGTTTATTCCAAACTGAAGAAGGTGCAATATACACCTCTCTTAGGCCAGAAGAGGCTTGTGAAATAGATAGTAACCGGTACGCAACTTGGTTAACAAGAACTTGTCAAGATACTTTGGAGAGAATGAAAACTTTTACAGATTCCTTAGACTTTGAACCTACTATTGAATCATTGACTAAGCAGGGTATTGCAAGCCACATAGTCGAAGGATTGGTCTCTTCAAGAAATCACTATGGTGATATTGATTTGGAACATTATAATCTAAATATATTGCAAGCGCTTGATATTGCTGAAGGTAAGATTGATGCTGCATCTACTCCACCTCAACAGCAAATTGTATCAGTTCAAGAAGGTGAACAAGAGAGTTCTGATGGTTCGGATGAACTTGGCGACATATTACTCGATATCATAAAGAAATTAGACCAAGGTGAAGGAGTTGACTTTGAAACGTTGATCACAAACGCATCTGCAAGAGGCTTTTCTCGTTCAGTTGCTGAAGAAAAGATAGAAGTTTTATCTGATGAAGGTTCTATTCATGAACCGGCATTTGGATGGTTTAGAATCGTATCTTGAATACATTTGCCCCAACACATTCAAGTTCTTTCGCTTGTGTGCTTGTTGTAGAGGTCACTATATGGCAGGAATGGATTTCTTCATCCGCCCGGCTACGGGCACGACTAGCGCTGATTGGGTTCGCATACCTAATGCAGATATCAAAGTAAGATTAACTCGTAGAATGACACGTACAATTGTACGTGGAGAGGAAGGCGATAATTTACATGATGAAGGCTCTGAGTCGGCTATCTACACTATCAGTGGAGAAATGCAATTAGATGAGTACAAGAGAATATTAGCTATGTTCCGCTCAGGCCAACCTTGTATCCACGACCCATTTGAAGAAAGAGATGTGAAGGTAGTTTTTGCATCTATGGAATATGATGGTTCTAATGAATCATTTAAATTTGAATTAATCGAAGACATAGTTTGAGGTTTTATTATGCGTAAGCTAGAGGAGAAAAGAGAAATTCTCTACGTTATACGAACCATGGATGTATTGATGTCATCAGGGGTTGGTCTTGAGGCTGCAATACATACAATTGGTACAGGGGGTTATGGAATCATCTCCAAAGACTTCTCAACTATAATGGAAAAATTACGCTCTGGTAAATCTAAGGGATTGGAAAAGGAAATCAAAGGCTTGATGAATAAATCTGAATCTGAAGGATATAGAAGATTGTTAAACACGATGTATACCAATCTAACTCAAAATACCGATTTGATAGAAACTCTAAGAAAGCAAGGTAAAAGAATGGAAGAAGATAGGAATGAAGATGTTAAGAAGTACATCGAAGACCTTAGCGGAGTTCCTGAAACATTATTATCCATAGGAATGATTGGTCCAATTATTTTAGCAATTGTTGGTTTGATCCCACAATTGATGAGTGGAGATTTAGGGGCTTTCATGAAATTACCTCCAGCATCTACAATTCAATCAGTGGTTAATGTAGGCCTCATTGCAACTCTTTTTGGAATGATTATGATCGGTCTAAAGGCTCATACTAAAGATCCGGGGTTGTAGTGATATTATGATTTTTGATTTCCTTGAAGCATTCAATGATCAGATGTTATTGCTGATCTTAATTGTTTTAGGAGTTGCCTTTTCTGCAGGCGGAATTCCTCCAATAATTGAGAGAAACCGCCGTAGGAGTATAGAAAATCAACTTCCTGGTTTACTAGAATCACTATCCGACGCTGTCGGGGCTGGAAGAGGTATCCAAGAGGCTATGTTGGAACAGGGAAGAAATACACCAGGAATTCTAGGAAAACTTTTGACAGAAACTTTAGAATCAAGTCATTCATCATCATTCGATGCTGCTCTTTCAGCATTCGCATCAAAAACTCGCTCATCTCAGGTGCAAAGAGTAACAGTACTAATTGAAACTGCAATAGAGCAAGATGCGCCATTACAAGGTATTCTCTCGGACCTATCGATGGACTATGAGAGATTGAATGATTTGATGAATAGAAGAGAAAGTGAACTACAAGGTAGGGGAATATTAATCATCCTTTTCGTATGTATTGGACTTCCAGTATTGATTGCATTCATCGTAGGTTTGTTCGCTCCTGCCAATAAGGGTTACCAAATAGGTGATTTCAATCAAACTTTTGCTCTATTTTTCGCAGCTTCTTCTGCGATTGCTTCATTGGTATCTGGCAGAATGTTAGGTAGAATGAAAGATTTCCTTTGGTGGCTCCCATTTTGGATGGCAGTATCAATGGGTCTGTATTTAGGTGCAGTAAAGATGATTGGAGGTTAGAATATGTCAGAAAAAGTATTAGCACAATATGGTAGAGTTACAATTTATTTAGAGCCAAATCACCCATCTCCTATCTATCATGTAGATGGTTCTATAGAACCAAATCCATATGGAGATATAGCTGTTTTATTAGAAGACGATGATTTGGAAGAGGTCATGTACAATGGGGGTACACAATGTGTGAAAGTGGCTCANAGAGACCATGGCATGTGTAGAACCAATGTATGGATTGATGATGATGCAGGTATTCAAATTGCCAAAAANATAGCATCTTTCACAAATGTACCTCTTGGTGATGGCCCTGGTATGGTACCAATTTTCGATGGCAGACTCCCTGATGGTTCTCGTGTAAATGGAACAATTCCTCCAATCACGCCTGATGGACCTACTTTGACAATCCGTAAATTTAGAGAGGATCCACTTACAATGCTTGATTTGGTTAAATTTGGAACTGTAAATTCACGTCTTGCTGCTATGATGTGGGTTTGGATTGAAGGTCTAGATAGTCGACCTGCAAACTTTGTTATTGCAGGTGGAACAGGTTCTGGTAAGACAACAACTCTTAATTGTCTAGGAATGTATATTCCTTGGCATAGAAGGTTGCTAACTGTAGAAGATACAGCTGAATTGCAAGTTTATCACGACCACTGGTTGAGGATGGAAACCCGAAGAGAGAGGCCAGATGGAACTCCTGAAGTTGACATGAATGATTGTTTGAAATCCAGTCTACGTATGCGTCCTGACAGAATAATCGTTGGTGAAGTAAGAGGTCCTGAAGCTGCTACTTTACTTACTGCAATGAATACAGGTCACGATGGNTCTTTTGGTTCTCTGCACGCTAATACTGCTCAAGAAACAGTAACTAGAATGATTAACCCACCTATGAATGTCCCACCAATTATGTTGACTGGTTTAGATTTGATAATCATTCAGGCCAGATTACATGTAAATGGTAGTACTGTTAGAAAAATAACAGAGGTTGCTGAAATTGCAGGTATGGAAGGTACTAAACCTAGATTGAACATTATTTGGAAGTATAATGCTGCTAATGACAGGATAGAGGAAACAGGTATTCCTTCTAAACTTAGAGAAATTATTTGTCAAGCAGCAGGAGTAACTCCTGATGTATTTGAAAAGCATGTAGATCAAAGACAAAAAATCATTGAGGATTTACTTAGACGTGATATTAGAGATATCCAAACAGTAACTCAAGTTATACAAAACTTCTATGCTAGTAGATGATTAACCACGTAATCTCGCTAGAACATCATCGATATGGTCTATCTTTTCTCTTGCTGATTTAAGCCTATCAGCAGCATCCGCTATGTTTTCATCATCTTCAATGACTTCAGACAGTGTTTCTGTTTTAGGTTTGAATGCTTGAGCGAGTGACTTTAATTCAGTAACAATCGCATCTACTTGTGTATCAGAAACCATTACTCCAGGAGCCACTCTTGGGATTTCTGATGGAGATAAGTGGCCTAGTTCGGCTCCTATTATTCCCGCTGATGCAAGGATACGTGGCCTTAGGTCACTGGTATTGACCTCATATCCTCTTGATTCTAGGAATTTTATGATTAGAGCTTGCTGAGCCTCATGGAACTTACCTTCACTCGATTCAAGTATGGTTTCTACAACTTCTTCAAATGATTTAATATTTCTTTCAAGTCTGTCAATGGTTCTTCTTTCTCCACTTGAAAGGTGAATTGCACCATGATGTAGAATTCTCAAAACTCTATTTCTTCTTGCAATATTAGGGTCTTGAAGTGCTTCAGCCTCATTGATATCAACATGTAAGTCAAATAGCGCATGCAACCTTCCTGATATACTTGGAATTCTCAAGTCTAGTTTCATATTCCTGCCAATTTCTTCAAATGCCATTCTAGCCTTTACTAAGTCTCCTTCATGTAGAGCAAGAGTATTACTTAATTGATTTCTCAATGAACTTCTAGCATTCTCAAATTCTCTGACTGCTTCTCTCTCTCGCCATGAGTTCGGCATTGAATTAATCGAATCTTTCTCATTCTGTGTTTGGAAATCCAACTCCATTATACGATTTCTAATTACATTTCTAATTGCTGGCTCATCCACTTGGAAACCAAAGTCTGAGAATTTAGAAATAAAAGCTTCTAAATCTTCTTCATCACTTGACGAACTAACCATCAAGAAATCTCTTCCAGATGCTTCAATTTCAGCCATACGAGATTTAACTTCAATCAGAGCGGCTTCGACTTCTAGGCTATTGACCTGCGTACTATCTTCGGTAGGAGTTTGTATCATAGAAGGGCTTTCAGTTTCTTTTTCTATATTTTGTTTAGACCTTAGGACTTCATCTATTGATTGAGCGACATCGGGGAGAGTTGTATCATAGCCGTCGCTTGAAAGGTCATTTCTTAGTTCAGTTTCCTGTTCAAATGTCCAACCTTCTGGATGTTGTGATACAAATTCTTCAACTGATGTTTTCATACTATCCTCTAATTCAGAATTGATTGTCTCAGTTTCTTCAGAAGGAGAAGGTATGGTGGCAATGTTTTGAGAACTCTTAGGTCTTCTAAGAGTTTTCTTGACCTTACCCCAAGAGCCTTGTTGGGATGCCAAAACTCCTGCAACTCTAACAAGTAATGATTGCTTGTCTCCAGTTAGAGGTAATTGTAAAATTTTACACAAGTCATGTAATTGATTCTTATTCAAAGAATCTAATTTCTCAGGAGTCAATTGTTTAGGATCTTCATGCAGATGTAAGTATAATCTTTGGCGACGTTCTCTTATTGAGCCAGACTTTTTAATTCCAAATACACCTAGAATCTCACCTATGTCTTTATTTTTNAGTGANTTNATNTCTGTTCTTCCCAAATCCCATTCATCTAAAATNAANTTCGCAATTAGTTTTGCTCTAAGAGATTCNACAGNNCCATTTTTGGGCATTTNATAACTNGTNGCAATCTCTTTTAGGCGGTCAAAACGAGCTTGATAAAGTTCGTTCAATAGTTCACCTTTGCTAGTCAACATATCACCTTATTTCTCTATGCGTTCAAACCAGTATATGTGTCTTCGGTGTCGAATCAGATAAAATTGCTCAATTTCGAGGTATGTGGGCTCANTCGAAATGGNAATTTTTAATATNTATATTACCAATTATTTGAAGGGTGATAACTATCAGCGTGGATTGAGGAGAAGCGCATGGGTCGAAGTGTAAAGTCTGCCAAATCTTCAATCAAAGAAACCTATCAATTGATGGATTCTTTGCAAGAAACAGTTAGAAATGATATAAAATCTAACATTTCTTCTTTCGAAGANTCACTCAGNACAAGGCTTANTGATGCTGAAAANGCCATCATTGAATCNTCAAGAGCTAGAGAAGCAATGGTTGCAGGGATAATTANNATGCGCAAGAGNATTGAAAAGGCTCAACGGAAATTTTCTCGAAATAATAACGTCGAAGATTTGAGAACTACATTACTCGAAGTAGCAAAAGATATTTCGAGGCTGAAATTGGCTAATGACAAAATATCAGATTCGATTTCAATGGTTTTACATCCAAATATGTCTGCAGTTGAAGCAGTTGAGAAATTTGCTTTTGATTTACAAAGATTCGCCGGCTCATGGGAAAGAATTGGTCGTGAAATAGACCAATCAATAAGCGAATTATGTGATGACCAAGAGCCTTCTGAATTGGTTGAACTCGAAGCCTTCATATCAAAGCAAGGCTATGATAAATTGATTCAGAGTCAAGAAGATTCAAAGCCCTCTGGCGTAGAGTCTGAATGATTTTCTAGGTTCAATATTGCTCCTCTTGCATCTTTATAATTTTCAGGCATTCCATAGATGACACGAGTTAATTCTTCGTGGTCTTTTTGCATTACTTCGATAAGGAAATTAAATTCTTTTAGCAGATTAACCATCCCCATGTGCCCTTTTTCTAAAGGAACAATTCTTTCACACATAGCAGTGACTTTACCGTCGCTACTAAGAGTCTCTATTGCCATGTGGATTCTAATTTGAGAATTGATAGGTTTTCCATCAGTCCCTATCATTGAATCTATAGTTGCATCATCTTTACTTCGTTTTGCTTCCCTTAGAATAGTTCCTATTTTTCTCTGTTCCACATATATTCCTACAATTGGAAGAAGAATCTCATCCAGCGATTCATAAAGACTTGATTCAAGTTGGTGACAAATTTCTGCTGCCTCATCGTTCATTGAAATTATATGATTTGAAGGGAAACCTTTTCTGGATACCAGTAGCGTAAAGCCATGTAATGGAGGAGGTATAAAGTGGGTTCTTTCAGGATGATCTCTATGCAATCCAAGAGTATGCCTTCGAGATTTGAACTTTAGAGAACTGTGAAAACTTCTCGTTGTAACAAAACCATCAATTAAGTTATCTTGGCGACATTCTTCAAGCCAAGCAATAGTATCTCTATCATCCATTTCTTCCAGTTTGGGATTATTGAAACTAGAGATAAATTGTGACGAAGAAATTATTTCTAAATCATCTCTAAGCCTAGATAATTGTCTAATAATAAGTAAATTATCACAAATTATTTTCGCCTTGGAGACCAAATACTCAGGCTTATCTTCACTGACTAAAACCCAGGTAGGCTCTCTTCGAGGCAATATTGCTGAAATCATTAGTTGCTCATCATTATGCTCTTTCCAATCCCAAGCACTCATTGCAACTAAATCGGCATTGCCTAGTTTCAATTCTGAAATTGCAGTCTCAAGATGAGGTAATTGTTTCAANACCAGGTCAAATTCTTTCGACTTTTGTTCAACCATCTTTTCGACATGAATTCTGACACCATCTCCATTAGAAGGAGTAGCAAGAATGGTTAACCTCTCCTCTATTGTCATCATTTCACCTCGGCTAAGAATGCTCCTAGCGTTCTATGGGCGTAGACCATTGGTTAAGAAGGACACCCTACCACGAGGTAATATGTCGCAGATTTCCGATAACCACTTGAACCGCTTCGAGGAGTTAAGAAATGAGATAGAACAATCGCTCGAGGAGTTGATTGCATCGAGGATACATTCAGGTGAAGTTGTAGAACTTGCAGGTAAGATGCTACTTGCTGGAGGTAAACGACTTAGGCCAATTATGATGTTTCTTGCTTATGAATTGGCAGGCGGTAAAAAACCTCAGGANTTGATGTCNCTGGCAATGGGCTTCGAATTCTTGCATACAGCTACATTAGTTCANGATGATATNAATGANCAAGCAACACANAGAAGGGGAGTNCCTACAATTCATACAGATTATGGTTTAGCAAAAGCAATTATTGCAGGAGATTGGTTATTCGTTCAAGGATATGCACTNGGCGGTAGGTATGACCAAGAAATCGTAACTATAATTGGAAATTATTGTTCAGAAATTGCNGTTTCTGAATTTTCACAAATCGACCATGTCAACAATCTTAGAACAACTCCTGAAGATTATTTGAATATTGTAAAAGGAAAAACAGCTGGTCCTTTTTCAGGAGGTTGTCATGCAGCAGCAGTTATTGCAGGTGCATCAGAAGAAGATAAGATTGCACTTTCCAATTTTGGAATGGAAATAGGAATTGCCTACCAACTAGTTGATGATTTATTAGACCTAAAAGGAGATGAATCTATTGGAAAACCCCGTGGTTCAGATGTTTATGAGGGTAAAATGACATTGCCACTAATACACTCTCTAACTTTGCTTCATGGCCCAAATAGAGAAAGATTGGCTGAAATTATAAGTAATTTTAGTTATGATTTATTTGATGAATTAATTGAATTATTAGAAAAGTCTGATAGTTTTACATATACTGAAATTCTAATTCAGAACCATTTTGATAGGGCAGTGAAATCATTAGAGAGGTTTTCAGATACTGATGTTAGGGGACACCTTTTCGCTTTATCCGAGTATATTACGAAGCGAAAAACATGATTCCATCAATGAATAAAAATAGAATAAGAACGTTTTATTGATAATTATTTCCGGTTGGTTCAAGTGTTGAAGAGTATACAGCGTTATATGCGCCGAGAGGTAATGCTTGATGATGACCGGGCAGTAAGTCCTGTTATTGCGACAGTTTTACTTCTGGCTATTACCGTCATGCTATCTAGTATGGTATTTGTTATGATGCAAGGTGCTTTGACTACTGTAGAGAAGTCTGAGCCTCAAGCTTCAGCCAGTACTAGGGGATTATCAAATGGATTCCATGTAGTTAGATTAGCAAGTTTAGATCAAAGTTTAGACCCTGCTAGATTAGAATTTCAACTAATTCCACTTTCTGACCAAGGTAATGGAATTACAGGTTTTGTCGATGATACTGATGTTTACGGAGTAATCGGTTCAAATGTATCCTTCCATGACAGAGATGCTGGTTACTCAGTGACTAAAGGCGACTATTTTGTTATAGATTCCAAATCAATAGGTTCTGATGATGGTGAATGGAAATTTAAGTTGATAGATTTGAGTTCAAACACTTTACTAATCGATATTCAGTTGACTGCTATTGATTATTAGCCACCAATGTAGGACATTTCTACAGGAATTCTTTCCTTGGTATTCTCTTTTCTTTCTTCGGAATACTTGTCATTTCTATTATTCCAAATCTTAGTTATTGCATTTGAGATGTCATGTAAATCAGCATCCATTCGCATCATACTTAGAAGATCATGTCCTTTTTCCGAAAATAAACATGTGAAGAAATGTCCATTTGAAGAGATTCTAGCTCTAGTGCATGAGCCACAGAATGGGGAACTAATCGATTCGATAAATCCAAAATCATATTCTTTATCCAAAATAGTCCATTGTTTAGCAACTTCTCCGAAGTAATTAGAATTCTTTTTTACCAAAGGGCCAAATTTTTGTTGTATGATTTTTCTCATTTCTGAGCCAGTAATAACTGAATCTAAGTTCCATGAATTGGTTGTACCAACATCCATAAATTCGATAAATCTAATTGGAATATCATAATTAATTGATTTCTCTATGAGAGGTATCAACTGATTTTCATTCAAATTTCTCTTAATTACAGAATTAATTTTTACTTTTAATCCTGAATCAATAGCTGATTCGATGCCATCTAAAACATCTTGAACATCATAGTTAGAGTCTGTAATTTCTTTGAATAGTTGTTGGTCTAATGAATCAAGACTTACTGTAACTCTATCCAAACCACTTTGCTTGAGTAACTGTATATTCTTTCTAAGTAGGACTCCATTTGTCGTCATTGCAATATCAAGTTCATCATCTAAATCTCTAATCATCTTAATTAGTTTAGAAATATCCTTCCTGATAAGAGGTTCTCCGCCAGTTATTCTTATCTTCTTTAGACCTAGAGGTAAAGCAGACTTTATTACTTGAATTATTTCTTCATATGAAATTATTTTTTCTTTAGGGAGGAATTCATATTTAGAATCAAAATGCTCTCTAGGCATACAGTAATCGCACCTAAAATTGCATCTATCAGTAACCGAGATTCTAAGGTCGCGCAGTGGCCTACCGAGAGAATCATTCAATCTCATTGTTATTTCTAAGCGTAGTAGGTTATTGAATTGTTTTACAAGGTTTGATGTTAGATGATTTCTTGGANTGCTCATGGGCAATGAAGATAAGACTTCATCGTCAAGACAATTACACAATATTTCAATTGGCGATGAATTAATATCAGTTGGAATTAAAGTTCATAATAAATCGATGAAATGGCAGTTACCTCCTTCTAAGAGTCATGCAATAAGGTCACTAATTCTAGCTTCTCAATCTGATAGTATAACTACAATTACAGGAATCGCAGATTGTGGAGATGATGTCACTTCAATGAAAGAATGCTTGATTCAGTTGGGTGTTTTAATAGAGCATATAGATTCAAGTGGCCAAATTATAGAAATGGATGTTGAAAGTGATAATTCTGAGTTCGAATCATTAAGGATTCACGGGGTAGGAAAAAACGGCTTTTCTAAACCAGATGGATTATTGAATGTAGGTAATTCTGGTACAACTCTTAGATTAATCGCACTTTTATGCTCGAGGTTTTCATTCACAGTTACTATTGATGGTGATGAAACATTAAGAAATAGAGATACAGAAGTTCTTTGGGATTCAATTAAGCAATCAGGAGTAGATGTATCATTCCTAAATCTCGAAAATCGTTTACCTGTTAAAATNAAAGGCCCGTGGTTTAGTAAAATAATTGAACAAATTAATCTCGATGTTTCNAAGTCTAGTCAACCNTTATCTGCTTGGATGATTGCTAGTTCNGGATTAGAAAGAATGATAGAAATAAATAGAATTGGGACATCAGTTTCTAATCGACACTGGAATCTCAGTTTACGTATGTGTAACCAATATGGATCAAGAATTATTCTANATGGGAGTAAAGTCAAACTTTCTCCTTGGAATGTAGAATTGCCAAAGATTGTAGAAATTCCAAAAGATGCTTCTATGGCAAGTTTTGCTATGTTAGCATGCTCATGCCTGGGGCATGAAGTAGAACTTATTGGCTGGCCTAATGAGGAGGATTCTATAGGGCATGAAATACTAAAAAATAAATCTAAACAATTAGGTTTTTCATGGCAAAATAAAAAAATCAAATTTATTGGNACACATTCTTCTATAGAGGTAGACATAACCGATTCTAATGATTTAATTACTCCGCTCAGTGTAATTATGGCAATTGGAGGTGGAGGAGTCATCAAAGGTGCTTTACATACCTCGTTTAAGGAAAGCAATAGAATTCTTTCAACACAATCATTATTGAAATCTTTTGGAATGAATTGTCAAATTACAAATGATGGAATCTCAATTCCNGGGGGGCAAAAACCGACAGCACCAAATGAAATTGTTGATTGCTTTGGCGATCATAGAATTTTCATGTCTGCATACATCTTGGCATCTAAAGTAGGAGCTAATGTTAGAGGAAAAGGACTCCATAAGGTTGCAGATGAACTTTTCATAGAGCGATTTGAATCGGAAGATTAAATCATCCATGGCGGCCAAAGTGGTGGTCTAGTGAATGAATTGGTAGTCTTAGAGCAGTGGGTCTGCCATGCACACATGCCCAAGGATTCGGTATCTTTCGCATGTCATCAAGTAATCTTCTCATCTCAGAAAGAGTTAATTTTTGATTTGCCTTTACTGCACCTCGACAAGCATTTAGGAATGCTAGATGGTCTTTCCTATTATCTACAGTTTCTAGAGGTGCACCATCTTCAGAGCAATCTTGTAGAGTGTCAATTAAAAATGGAACAACATCTTCGCCTTTGAGTAAATTTGGAGAGCAAGTTAATTTCCAAGAACCATCTTNCATTTCAAATTCAAAACCTACTTGCTTTAGTCTGTCAAATGAAGATTCTAGCAAGGTTTTTTGTTTAGCATCAAAGTCTAATTCCATAGGTTCAAGACGTCTTTGACTCATCCAAAGTTTCTCATTATATCGTAACCTTTCAAAACGTATTCTTTCATGTAATGCGTGTTGATCTATCAAGAGTAGTTCTTCACCCGCTTGAGCAAGAATATAAGAATCAGCAAATTGTGCTAGAGGTTCCATTTCAGGTAANTCATTNATCACNTTTTCAAGAGGNAATTCATCATTTGGAGAAATTTNNTTACCTATTCTAGAATANCGATGTAATTCTCTTTCNGCAGAAGATAAAGCNGGTGAAATAGGNTTNTNCTNCATACCNGGNAGAATTTGTTGAGGTGTTTCTGATGANGAGACNGGTCTAGGTTTTTCAGTATCTTTTGGNNNTACNGCTTCACTTCCATGNAGATTTAATTGNGAACCTGCNGCAATNGCCCATGANGGTATNTTTTCANCATTNGANTNCTCTATAGAAGGNANNATNGTAGTNGNNANNCCNGCTGCNTCAGAAATNTCNGGTTTTGAGTTATTTTGGGAGAATANNTTTGCAANCGGCTCAATATCTTGNGAGTTTAGNCCTTGTAATTCTTTTATGCCACCCGCTGAATCNGGATTTGTAGGAACTTGTTCTAATGTATTAGATATCGCTCTTTCCAATCTNTCCAANACNCTCCANGAGTGTTTTAGNCGAACTTCGCGCTTAGTTGGATGTACATTTACATCNACTTCATCNGGNGGNATTTCCAATGATAAAACNGCAATAGGNTGCCTTCCCTGCATNAGTCNAGTTCTNTATCCTCTCCTTATCGCTTGCTGAAATGGNCCNGATGCNACNGGCCTTTCATTGATTAAAATGTATATGTCATCGCCTTTNCCTCTNGTNATATCNGGAGTACTNATCCAACCTTTCCACTTTTCATTTCCTGGAGCNTCATCATCTANTTGTGGAATTTTTAATTCAATCAATTGATTTGCTTGNCTTCCNAGAATNTCATATAANCTATCTGCTAAGTTTTCACTTTTTGGNACATCAAGNATTGTTCTNTCATCATTGACTAGTTTGAATNCTGTTTCAGTATTNGCCATTGCATGAGANACAACTACATCGACAATTCTTGAATTTTCTGTAGCAGGNCTTCTCTGAAAAGATAGTCTTGCNGGTGTATTTTCAAAAAGGGCTTTTACTTCNATTATTGTNCCTTCNGNCATACCNTGCGGCTCAACGNTTTTCTTTTCTCCNAATTCCATTGTAATNCTGCGCCCTTCACAGCCNTTTGGCCTACTTGNAACCNANAGTTTGGAAACAATTCCAATACTAGCCAAAGCTTCTCCTCGAAATCCGAGCGTGTTAATTTTCTGTAAATCTTCAGCGGATTTCAATTTAGAAGTGGCATGCCTGTCCAATGATAAACTAAGGTCTTGCTCTCTAATTCCGCCTCCGTCATCTTCAATTTTAATTAGATCAAATCCACCTCTTTCAATTGTTATTTTAATTTGTGAACAACCAGCATCAAGGCTATTTTCAATTAATTCTTTAACAACCTGNGCAGGTCTTTCAACAACTTCTCCAGCAGCAATATGNCCTATNGTATTCTGGTCCAATTGGACAATGATATTTGGTTCGCTCATAGTTNTCCCTCACAATTGCTCTCTTAATGTTCTTAGACGATATAAAGAATCATGAGCATCCTTTGGTGACATGTTATCTAGTTGAGAACAAATATTATCTAATTCTTCAATTACTTTCTCATACTTATCTTCATGATTTTCGCCTACTGATGCTGCAGCAAGGTAACCCATTAAACTCGATTGACCTAAATCTCTAGCCATAGGAGCGCCTGATTCTCCNGCCCTTGCTCCTCTTGCTTGTTTTTCTAAGAACAGTAAAAGGTCTGACGCTCTTTCTACAACATTTCTTGGTAATCCTGCTAAAGCAGCAACTTGTACTCCATATGAATCATCACAAGGTCCATCTCCAACAGTATGAAGGAACTTCAATTCTCCATTNCTTTGNGCNACTTGNACATGNACGTTCTTAATTCGNTTTATCTCATCNTCTAATCCNATTAATTGATGATANTGNGTNGCAAAAAGACTTCTTGCTTGAATTCTATTACANATNTCCTCAGTCATNGACCAGGCTATAGATAANCCGTCAAAGGTAGAAGTTCCTCGNCCTACTTCATCTAAAAGTATCAAGGAATTACTNGTGGCTCGNTTAAGAATATGNGCNACTTCAATCATTTCCATCATGAATGTAGACCTTCCTCTTCTTAGATCATCACTTGCTCCAACTCTAGTAAAAACTCTATCCACTAAGCCAACTTTAGCCTTTGATGCAGGCACAAAAGAACCCGATTGAGCAAGAATAGAAATTAGTGCAGTAGTACGCAAGTAAGTCGATTTTCCTCCCATATTTGGACCGGTTATCAATAAGAAATTCTTTTTATTATCTAATTGTATATCATTGGGNACAAAACCTCCCTGTTGTTCTAAAACAGGATGTCTNCCTTGTTCTATTTTCATTATNGGTTCATCNATAATTTCAGGTCTTACCCATGANCGCCTTTTAGCCACAATTGCAAAACATTGTAGNACATCAATAGAGGCAANTTTACCAGCAATTTCNGCTAATTGCTGAGCATTACCTCTGCATTTATCTCTTAGTTGTCGGAACATACGATATTCTAATTCCTTCACTTTAGTGTCTGCAGTAAGCAGTAAATCATCTCGCTGAATTAGTTCATCAGTAGTATACCTGGAACCATTTGTCATTTGTTGCTTTCTTTTCCATTCTTCTGGAACTTTATCCTCATGAGTCTTTGTAACTTCTATGAACCAACCAATTTGTCTATTCATTTTTACTTTAAGTGAAGGAATTTCTAATTCTGTTCTGAGTTTCTTTTCTAAATCACTGAACCAAGAATGTCCTTTAGAGGTAGTATCTCTCAAAATATCAATTTCCTTACTATAACCATCTCTGATTAATCCNCCNTCACGTAAACTAAGAGGNGGGNTATCAACNANAGTACGCCTNATTTCCTCTCCCATCTCNTCTAAGCAATCTAGGTTTGAAGTNAAATGATTTAGTAAAACATCATCGGTTTGTTGACAAATNCCTATNACNGCAGGCATNCTTTCTATNGCTAAAGAAGTTGCAAGTAAGTCTCTAGCATTTGATCTATTGTATGCTAATTGAGTTGCTAANCTTTCCATATCTCTCAAACCTTTGAGAGCATCTCTTAGTGAGTCNATACGNTTNGAAGAACGGAATAATGCATTAACAGAGTTTTGCCTTGACGAGATTGATTCGATATTAGATAATGGTCTTAAAATCCAAGTNTTCAACAATCTTCTACCCATGGCAGTACGACAGAAATTGATACTAGAAAGCAAACTTCCTTCGTATTCTCCTGAAAGTGTAGACGTCAATTCAAGATTTCTTAGAGTTGTTTGGTCAAGTAACATATTTCCCTTTTCTTCAATAATTGAAATATCTCTCAATGGGATNGAATCGGCTATGTGGACAGTTGCTAAATAATCAGCAGCAAGTCCTGCAGCAGCGAGTGATAAAGGAGCATTATCTAGGTCAAGATGACCTAAATCTCCCACTTTCATAATCTCCTTCAGTCTATTTCGTCTTTTATTTTCCGAAGCATTGTGNTGACTGATTACTGTATTTTGTAGGTGAGTAAACATATTACAAAGAGTGGAATCTTGTGAATCTTTAGAGGATATTACTATTTCAGCAGGATTCCATCTTAGAATTTCATCCATGGCTCTATTGTATCTATCATTTCCACTCCAGGTACTGGCCCATGATTCGCCGGTTGAAGCATCAATTACTCCCATCCCCAGTTGTTCTTTGCCAAGAACAATTGCAGTTAACAAAGAACGTTCTTCGCTTGATAATAGGGATTCTTCGTAAAGACTCCCTGGAGTGTATACTCTAGTTACTACTCTTTCGAGAAGTTTGGCTCCTTCTCTAAGTTCACTTTCTTGTTCAGCTACTGTGACCTTAAATCCAGATTTTAGCATCTTTCTCAAATTATCTTCTAAAGCATGCCAAGGGAAACCNGCCATNGGAACAGGGTTATCGGCGTTTTTATCTCTAGCAGTTAGTGCCAAACCTAGTATCTCAGAAGCGATTTCTGCATCNTCGTGGAATAATTCATAGAAGTCTCCCATTCTGAAAAACAAAATTGTTTCAGGATGTTCAGATTTAATTTCCATGAACTGGTCCATCATGCCTCTTTTTGACATCTCATCACATCCATGGCTTACGCTGGATTTGATTGTCGTTGAATGAGGCACATGAAGGTTGCCAAAGAAAGAGGNAAATTATTTTATTTTCCTTAGTAAATTATTAAAATTTCATTCTCTCTATGATGTTCCAACCCATCACGGCAAAAATAACACTGAAAATTAAAATGAATGAGAAGTTTAAGAAACCTCTTCCACTTTCTATAGAACCATGTGATGAATAGTCGAAAGTTAGTATTTTATAATCTCCATTTGAATTCATTCCGTGCATATAAATCATCTTAGAAGAAGAACCATAACTTTCTATTTCAATAGGCATTTTATGTTGTAAATCTATTACCTCATATCCTTCATTAGTCCATTTGATTACGGAATCTGAGTTAATAGTTCCGAAGAACCAAACAACATCACATTCGCCCTTAATCGCAGCAGAACTTGTTATTGTTAAATGTTCAAAAGTTAAGTCATTAGAATCGAAAATAGTGGTCTGAGTAGTTCCCGCAATAATCATTTCATCACCCATTCTTATCATCGAATGAAACTCACCTGATGGAGCAATATACATCTTATCAAGCATCGGTGCAGTAAATCCACCAGTCCATATAACATGCCCAACAACAGGCTTTATCTCTGGTGATGCAGGATTATTATCTTGACCGGAATTCGAAGAAATTTGAATTCCTGTCGCTATCCATTCATCATCGCTTAAAGACTCTATTTTTTGCCATTCAACCTCTACATTGTTGGGCATTGAAGAACTAGGTACTCCATCAATTGATGCTCCTCTAAAACTGGTATGATCACCTTCATCAGTAATTAGAAGCATAGAATTTTCTTGTTCATTAAAATTTTCAGATAAATCAATAATGTCGAAATTTCCTCTATCACTATTCAAACTAATATTAGATGTTGTTGAACCATCAATAATTAAGATAGAGTTTTCTTCTATTGAGGTAGCTACAGACCCATTATCTAATTCAGTAAGAAATTGAATTCCTGATGCACTGGAGTCAGTATTAGGATTTATGATATCAGTCCTTTCACCATCAGCAAAATGATACAAGTAAGTGCCTTCACTGGTATAACTAACCGAATAATAGTCCTCATAGTCTTGATAACTGATCTCTAATACACGAGAGTTTTCAAGAGCAGAATTATTTTCAATATCCATGCCAGTAAGTTTACTGGTGCCATGAATTGCAAAGGCTCCGATAATAATGAACACGAAGAACAGCGAAATTGCTAACCATTGATGCTCAGATTCTTCTTCAAGAAACCGCCTCCAGCCCTTCGCCATGTTGTTCGGTTGAATCTATACTCCATGAAGGCTTTGATAAAATACATATTTTTCTGCTTTGTTTCTCAAATTATAAAAATTCGAATCATGCGGAGAAGTGATAAAGGGAGCATCAATCGCAGTGTTGCTTGGAGGTCTATTATGGCAAGAAAACCCGCATCAATGTATCGTCGTTTGAAAGGTCCTGCTTACACCAGACGTAAGTATATCGGCGGTGTACCCAATAACCGTATCATGCAATTCCACGTCGGTAATAGAAGAGCTGCTGAAACTGGGCAGTTCCCTGTTGTTATCGAACTTAGGTCTGACAACAACTGTCAAATTAGGCATACTGCATTAGAAGCTGCTCGTGTTATATCCAACTCTACAATCCGTAATGAAGCAGGTGCCCAAGGATATGCTTTGAGAGTTCATACATTTCCACACCATGTTCTAAGAGAAAACAAACAAGCTACTGGAGCAGGTGCAGACCGTGTATCTCAAGGTATGAGATGTGCATTTGGAAAGAATGTAGGAACAGCGGCTAGAGTCAAGAGAGGACAAAGAGTCATTTCAATTCAGATTCAACCAGAGCACTATCTTACTGCAAGAGATGCTCTTAGNAAGGCTAGNATGAAATTTCCAACTCCATGTACAATCCGTTTGATTAAGGGCCACGAGCATCTAAAGGGNCTAATTTGAACNCAGGTGGGCCTANCCCATCNTCAAAGAGCGCTTTTGTTCTTGATTTTGGGCGCGGTTTCAAAAGTAAGAATAATTTCGAATGATTTAAGGGTGATTTTTTGAGAGTTGCAGTTTTGAAGGAAGACAGTTGTCAACCAAAGAAGTGTAATGATGAATGNCAATCATTCTGTCCTCCTGTTAGAAATGGGCAAGAATGCATAATTATGGATGAGAAAACAGGTAAACCACATATCTCCGAAAGTTTGTGNATAGGTTGTGGAATTTGTATAAATAAATGCCCGCATGATGCACTTATAATTGAACAATTACCAAGTGAATTAGAAACCGATATGATACATAGATATTCTATGAATGGTTTTAGACTATTCCGTTTACCTACTCCTTCAAAGGAAAGTGTTGTCGGCATTCTTGGTCCAAATGGAATGGGTAAATCGACTGCAATAAATGCTCTTTCGGGGAGGATAGTTCCAAACCTTGGTGACTGGTTGAATAAAGAGCCAGATTGGCAAGATATCATCGAATCATTGCCAAGAGGTGAACTTAGAGATTTCCTAATTTCTGTTGATAAGGGTGAAGTAAAAATAGCCGTCAAACCTCAAAATGTCGATAAACTTCCAAAGAGNATTAATGGAACAGTTCGTGAATTACTTTCTAAAGTTGATGAAAGAAATATATTTGATGAAGCCACAAAAGACCTCGGCATTGACCACCTATTAGACAGAACTATNCAGCAATTATCTGGTGGTGAATTACAAAGAATGGCTATTTGTGCNACAATNCTTAGAGATGTNGATGTTTACTTTTTTGATGAGCCNTCNTCTTATCTTGATATACATGAGAGAATGCGNATAGTGAATATNATTCANAAGNTATCNGAAACCAAGAGAGTAATAGTNATTGAACACGATTTAGCNGTNCTTGACGTTCTTGCAGATCTAATNCACATCGTATACGGNAAGAAAGGNGCATTTGGAATTTTNACNCCTGCTCGTTCGACAAGGCAAGCGATAAACACCTACCTNGATGGATTTTTNCCNGAACAAAATGTGAGAATAAGAAATAAGCCNATNCAATTTTTGAATCATAAAGACCGAAGTTCAGAATTAGGTTCGGAAGTAGTTTCCTGGTCTGGTCTNAAAAAGAAGTTAGGTGANTTCGAACTTAGTACNGGCGATGGTGCNGTTCANAGAAGNGAAGTNGTCGGTGTAGTNGGTCCAAATGGNACTGGNAAATCTACGATGATTAAGATCTTAGCAGGNATACATGAATACGATGATGGTTGGGTAACTAANGAATCGACAGTATCTTACAANCCTCAACATATCGATGTTGATATGGATTGTAGNGTTCAATTATGGNTNGATAGTGANATTGGTGNAAANTGGCGNGGNGGAGAATTCAATGTCAATGTNATCAAAGCATTAGGAGTTGACCAATTANTNGCAAAGAGNGTNAAGAAATTATCAGGTGGTGAAAGACAAGCNGTNTCNATTGCTATNTGTCTTGGNNGAGATGCNGACCTATATNTNNTNGATGANCCTTCNGCNCACNTNGANGCNAATGCTAGAATGGAAGCAGCCAAGGCGATTNGACGNACCATGGAATCAAATGAGAAATCNGCTTTTGTAATTGACCATGANGTATATTTCATAGATATNCTNAGNGANTCTCTNTTGGTNTTTGANGGNNAAGGAGGTTCNTTTGGAAAAGCNGAAGGNCCATTTACTCTTAGAGAAGGNATGAATCGCTTCCTNAAGGATGTNAATATCACNTTTAGAAGAGANCATGATTCAAAGCGNCCTAGNATAAATAAAAATCANAGCAGAAAAGANAGGGAACAACAAAGTTCTGGAGACTACTATTCTTTTGATGCCAGTTAGGTGATTTAATGCCATTTGGAAAACCNCCTTTAGGCGGCCCTTTGGGCAANTCNCGNTCNCGAATNTCAGCCAGTGGATTNACNACNTTCCTNAGNTGTAAANCNCAATGGTTTCTAAGTTCTAAATTAGGNNTATCTGGTCCNTTGAATACTTCACAANTACTNGGTATAGTAATTGAGGANTGTTTTTGNGAGATATTAATGAAAAGACCAAAATCNATAAATTCATTNGAAGAATTGAAATNATGGGCNANTAGTTTTGTTGAAGAATATTCAATNAANGCCATGGATAGNGGNGAAGAACTCTGGTTNCAAGGTATTTGGCATAAGGAAGGNNCTTCTTGGGATGANGTNGAATTAGAATCAATAAAATATCGAATTTCATGNGGATTAGAATTATTCCTNGAAGAGGTCGAAAACTGCTATAATGCAGGAGGAGGNCCTTACTTNGAAAGTTTCAGAAAAGGAGATTTTGTTTTTGAAATTAATTCNCCTGCTTGGGGNGAAGAGCCAATATTTCCAATACCTGATAAAGTAAACAATTTTGCTATTAGAAAATGGTCTATAGAAGAAAATATTGAGTGGCAGGAAGAAAATAGCCCCGTCAGTTGGTGCGAGGCTTGGGAAATCGCNAGGCCTTGGGTCAAAGACCCTAGAGTTCACCAACCTCAACGATTATTCCATCCTNAAGGGTGGGCTGCTGGCGAATTAGACCTTGTACTAAGGTGGGATGGAAGAATAAGAATCATCGATATAAAATCAGGTAATCCGGAATCTAAATTTGCAGTATCGTTGATTCATCAACTAAGATTTTATTCTTGGTTATGGAGAGAAACACATGATGGAGAAGTTATTGATGGAATGGAAGGCTGGTATCTTGATGGGGCTCACAGAGTTACTTATGATGCNCCTANTTTGGAAGAATATGACTCGATGAGTACTGAATTTAAACAGGTTCATTCAGAGATGCAATCGATGGGTGAAGGCCCTGCAGTATTTCCTAATACCCAACAAAGTGAATGCAAAGGAGAGCAAGCAGGTTGCCACTGGTGTGGNGTTTCAAGAGATGATTCAGGGGTNTGGACNAATTCTGATATAGTTGAGTCAATAACAAAAAAGTTGGAAATAGAAATTAAACCNCCATTCGAAATGTTAAGTGAAATTCCTTCAAGAGTAACTGTAAAAGGAAAGTTTACAGGTTCTTGGGGGCCGTTACCCAATCACTTTTCTGAACCAGTATTAGGTGCAATGCTGTCTTCAGGTCAAAAGCAAATCACAATTGAAGAAAGCGAACCAGGTTCTTTTCCAACNTTGCATGACTGTCCAAATGAAGAGGTTGTGATAATAGATGCATTACCAGGGGTTTGGAGAGGAAATTCTAGACTATATGTTGATTCTAAGACTAAAATCTTAACACTGGAGGAATCAGAGGAATATTTCAGTTCAATAGGCAAAGAAGCCTCTAATGCGATTACTAGAGTAGGACTTCTAAGAACCAGAGCAAATGCTGAAGGATTTGTACTAAGCATCAGAAAAAGAAATGGAATTAGATTAGATGGTAAACCTTGGACAATGCTCAATATGTATATCTGGGATGGACATAATGTAGTTGAAGTAGTTGCTTTTGGATCTAGCATTAATTCCCAAATGGAATCGATCACTAAAGGTCAGAAAGTGGGCCTAATTGGTGCAGAAATTGGATGGCGAGCTGGCTTACCACAACTTAGAATAGATTCTAGAAATACTAGAATTACAGTGAAAAATTAATTTCATAAATCATAGGTTTCAATAGGGTAGGCCAATAGCACTCTTAGTATGCCAGCGACAATT
Source organism: Euryarchaeota archaeon TMED132 (assembly GCA_002172355.2). Classification (GTDB taxonomy): domain Archaea; phylum Thermoplasmatota; class Poseidoniia; order Poseidoniales; family Poseidoniaceae; genus MGIIa-L1. The sequence goes on along the minus strand of NHGH02000014.1, from coordinate 24,854 downwards.
GTAGACCAGGATAACGATGTTGTTGGACCATATAATAGATTATCTGCAAGCCAAGTTAATAGTTATCAATCATGCCCAAGATTATGGTTTTATGAAAAGAACTTACATTTCAAGTTTCCACAAGTGCCGGTTCTTTTCGTTGGTCGGGCTGTTGAAGATGCATTCTGTAGGATGTTNAGAGAGTCTCCAGCATTGATATCNAGCAATGCTTCCAATGATACTCTTTCGAAAATACCACTAGATGACAGTGGTCAACCAGATAGAGACCCAGACAAGATTTGGCCTTCTCAAAGAATACTTCCTTTACCTGAAAAATTATTTCCTAAATCAATCAGTGAAATTAGAGACTGGGCAATCGCAAGAATAGATGTTCACTTACCCGTTTCTTTAGAGGAAATGAGAAAGGAATGGCTCAAAGATGAAAGAAAATCCGGAGATTGGGATGACGTNGATCCAAATTATTGCCGTCAAATGTGTATCAATGGTATCGATATGCATTTACTTGAAGTGGAAAAATGCTTTGAGGAAATCGACGAAAAATCATTACAACTTTGGAGGGGTGGTAGCAGAACTAAATGGCCCGCNCCTGATGGCTTTGGCTTTTCTTTTTCAGGCCCACACCCACTGTCTAGTAGTTCGGAAATAAAATTAATAGAAGCATGGGAGATTAGNCGTCCCTGGTTTGTCGACCCGGATGCAGCAAATTTCAGTTTAAACTCGATCCATCCTGATTTTTGGTTCCAAGGAGAGTATGACTTGGTTTACCGATGGAATGGTAAAATCAAAATCGTTGACCTCAAAGCCAGTTTAGGTAAAGGTGATCGTTCAGGAGACTATGTCAAACAATTACGAATGTATGCAATGCTGTGGTGGGTCACCCACGGTAAAGAAGAAATGGTTGATGAACTCGAAGTTTGGTATCTTGGTGCTAACAAAGTAAAAATCATCGAAAATCCAACTCAAGATGAATTAGAATCTATGGAAAAAGAACTTAATTCACTATGGAATGAACTAAAGTCAGTGGCAATTTCTATAGAGAACTTTCCACCAACTCCAAGTCCTGTTAGAGGTTTTCTCGAGGGAGGGGTAAAGACAGAGCCACCCAATGAGAAAAGATGCGAGAGATGTGATTGGAATACAATATGCCCTGGGGGTTCAGGAAATGATGAATTCCCTGATGATAAATCATTCAATATACCGGGAAATATAACTCCAATCGAAGTGACTAGGGTTGAAGATTTGAATCCGAGATTGACAATTGTATGCGATGTTTTTTCTGTTTTTGATTCTAAAAATAAGAGGCCAAGTATTACCGTCAGTCAAGGTAAGAGTATGGCTAAAATCGACATATTAGTGGACAAGCATCAAGATGGGCGAATGCCATGGCCAGAACAAATCTCCAAGGGGGATAGAATACTGGTGGAGGATGCTGTTGTGACAGTAAATTGGAAAGGTGAATTAGTTTTGAAAATCGACCCACTAGGATTTATTTCCAAAACTGATAAAGAAATTATTGTTCATTCTGACCTTATGGAATTTAGGGCGAGATGGAATATTGTTGGAAAATTGATCTATAAATTTGATAAAAGAGGAGTAGGGCGAAATGGCAAACAATGGCATAGGAAGGGTATTATGATAATGGACCCATCCGGTTCGATGAAGATTTCAGGATGGGCAAATGACTGGGGTACACAGTATAGTATGTCTGAAGTTGGGGATTTGGTATTGATTGCCAATACTGGAATTGATGCATGGGCTACACAGGTCAGAGGAGATATTTCTCGTAATTCGAAACTTCAAATTATTTCATCCACCAGATGACACTGTAATCACATTCAAAGTCACGTCAGATTTGATTATTGTCGAATGTGGTAGAATATTTTCTTCAAAGGAAACTATAACAGTTGATGGCTGAATTTTCGCTTTAGTTAGAGCTTCTCTTATCGATAAACTCTGTTCGAAATCTACAGTTGTATCGTGGTCCCTGCCAACAAAATGAATCTGCATGATTAAGCGTTATAGCACCATGCTTATGATGGTGGCGCTGAAGCGGCACCTACTGCCGAGATCGCATAGCCCGGTATTGCGGTGGATTCGAAATCCACTGTCTTCGGACACGGGAGTTCAAATCTCTCTCTCGGCGCCATTTTCACATGTAAAATGCATCAGGGGATTCTGTAAGTTCAGATAAATGGTCACTGGTTTGTTTAGGTGCCATAGATTCTAGTTTCTTCGATAATTTCTCTTTAGCGTCCTTTGGTAAAGCAACTCCAAGTCCAAACCATTTGTCCAATGATTCTAGTAATCTTTGTGATGCGTGAATATCCCCGCTAGAGCCAACAGTAGTTGCAATTGCACATGCTGAATTTATTCCAAATAAAGGGCCATAGGAAGATAGAAGAGCAGCCATACCAATTGCTCCAGAACTTGGTTCATCTCTTCTAACATCAGCGCTCATCGACTCTAATTCAACTCTAAAACTAGAACTACTTGGTACTATGAAAGTCTCTTTACGAGTGGCAATATCTACCATTCCAGCCAAAACTATCAAATTATCCACATTTTCAGACTTCAAGAATTCCATAATTTCTCTTGCCATTGCACCTTGATGTTGAGATTCTAATGGTTGTGAGGTTCCAACTATGGTTATCAATCTAACTCCTGTAATCGATTCTATAGACCTAAGAGATAGATGTGGTGGTGATAAAAGTCCATCTTCATCTAGTGTTGCAAGCGGTGGTAAAGCAGTATGATGCAATCTAGCGATTTCTTCTGCTTGATTTATTTCATTTAATGCATCCAATGAGGCTTTACCAATATTTCCAACACCAGGTAATGCAATCAATGCTAGAGCATTGTCTCCAACAGTAGTATTTACTCCTCTCCACTCCACTAGCAAACTCATTATTTACTCAACGTAACTTTACGAAGTATAATGTTTGACATTGAATAATAAGAAATCATTCGATTTCTAGCATTGAGAAAAATTTCCAATTATTCTTCTTCATAAGTTTTCAATGAATCTTTTTTCATTTCTTCTAGTGAATTTAGTGAAGGTAATTTATCTGTCCACTCTTTAGAACTGACATCGTACATTTTTCTTCTAATTGAAGCCCTATGATCTTCTGGAGACCATTTGATAGGTGCTGCAGCTTGTGCTGTACCTCCACATTTAGGGCATGTTGTTGATAAAGTCCAAGCCTGACAATCCAAGCATTGCTGAAGTATTTGGCGTGCCATGTATTGGCCTATGCGTCTTTACTTATCATAAAGTTGGTAATCATTCTCTAAAGGCGGATGCTTCCCCACCATTATCCAGTACATGGTCAACAGCCGTCTTTGATACGTTAATCCAAAGGTCTTCTGCAGTTTTGAAGTCCGGTGCTTTGAGTTCAATTCTATAATCTGGTGCTCCGTTATAGTAACATGCAACAATTATTTCTTCTTCCTCAGATGAAAATTCCTCAGCAGCAATCAGTGCATCTCGAATTACGGTAATCCCATTCGGTGAATTTATGCTGAGTGTCAAAGTTCCTCTAATCTCAACAAAAGGAGGAATTATATTTTCAACTGCGATTTCAATGAACTCTTTTAGCCAATCACCTTCAAATCCTGCATCTGTTAGAGCAGTCTCATTTGTTGCAGCCTCTTCGAACGAACTGTATAGAGTCCCAAAAGAGTTTATCAGTTCCTCAGAATTCAAACTCTTTGTTTCTTCATCCCACCCAACTTTTTCAGATAGTACTTTGAAAAGTTGAACCGACCTTTGTTCATTTTTCCATTCTTGAAGTCTATCTCTTCTTCTTTCTTCAGAAACTGACTTTAGTGATAGTTCCAAAGAAGAGCCATCTTTCCTTGTACGCATTACTTTACAGATGAGACGTTGACCATCACGAACGAATGCTCGGATATTTTTTACCCACCCACTGGCGACTTCACCAATAAAAATAAATCCTTCAAGGCCAGGAAATTCATCAAAGTCGACATAAACTCCGTTTTGTTTAACAGATTTTACAGTAACAACTACTAATTCTCCTTCCTCAGGAGGATTGATATTTTCTTCCTTGACCATGGAGGCTTAGCCTCCTTATTCAAGGGCTTCAATAATATTACATCCAATGAGGTCAGCCTTTCCTCCGGATGGTGCTGTTAGGGTTGCTCCACAAACAGAGCAAGATACTACACTGGTAGCCCTTGAGAAAATTACGACTTCTGCACCGCAGTCTCTACAGGATACTTTTAGAAAATTACTAGCCATAAAATCACTTCACTTGTCCACTAATTCAAATTTCTTTGCTCTCTTACATGGAGCGTAGTGAGCCTTTCCAGTCTCACTGCATCTAAATAGAATATTAACTCTCTTTGTTGGCTTTTCTCTGCCATCAGGTTTAGGACGTGGGAAACCACGGTATCCAGCCATAACCTTACGGAATCTTCTCTGACCCCACTTTAATTCAGAAGCACGTCGCTTCTTAACACGCTCAACGGTATGCATGGTGTGCTTACCAGCAGATGGGCTGTAACGCTTGATTTGACGTGGCATCTTTACCATAGTAACACCTTGAGCGTTCGAGCCACAAGGGTCGGGTATTTAGAAACTCCGCATATTGAAGGGTATAAAAAACGAGCAACTGCGATATGAAAGAGGGGATGAAGTAATTAATATCCATGCTTAGGGCACAATATGGATGAAATAGCAAATGCTGTGGTATTTTTTTGGATTCCTCTCTCCATGATAGCATTGGGTGTATGGATTTCTCTTTCTTCGAAAGATAATCTAAGAACTAATATCGGTAGAATTATTGCTGTTTTAGGCCTTATCTTTGTATGCGCAAGTCCTTGGACAGTTCCTTCATCTCCGTCTTCTTCAATAGGGCATTTGATTGGTTTCATTTTAGGGCCATCGATTCTTTTGCTTATCGGAATATATCTGTTAGTATTCTCTGGAAATGTACCGGTTGGGAAATTACCAACTAGTGATAGAAAGTTAGGAATGTTTTGTATTACTTTTAGCACGGTATGGTTTTGTCTAATGCAATGGGGAGATTTGACTCCGATTTATGACGGTGGGGAAGTTAATCGTTTTTGGTTAATTTTCTTTCCAACGTTGGTCTTGATGATTTGCAGTTTATCTTCCGTCCTTTCCGTTTCAATGATGGTAATTGGTGAAGAACGACAGAGAGAATCTAGTATAATGAGATTAATTTCTGTAATCTCCATGACTTTGATAATTTGCGGTCTTGCCATAGATGGTAAAAATATATCTTCAGAATTATTTTCAACTTACTTCTGGCTTTCAGTATCCGATTTATTTGGTATACTTGTAGGTACATCTCTTTCGATATTCATATTCGGCTTTGTAATTTACCTCTATGAGCGTTCTATTGGTGAACCCAATTCTGTTCCAGCCCCAACGAATGACGAGTTATCACAAGCATCAGAAAAGATCGCTAATAATATTGGAGGTGTTGAAAGTGAGTGAAGTAAAACAGACCCTCAACCTCAAGATTCTATTTATGGCGTTCTTATTGCCAATCATTGTTATTTGGATTATAGATTCAACTTTGAAAGGTGATTTTTCTAGTTTTGACACCAGTGATTCTTTCACGAGATTTGCGAATGCAATTTTGACATCATATACTCTCGGCTCATTAGTTCTTCTTGGCAATCTATTCTTCTATGCAGATTCAAGAAAGCGTCCTTTAGCACCTCTATTTGGAATGGTTTTAGCGGTTTTAATCGGTATTTTAGCGACATTGGCTTTGATTGGAATGGGTCCAATGCTACTAGAAGCCAATGGTTCAGTAATAGCTCAAACCGTTTACAATATCGGCCATACTATAGTTTCATTCCTGGCTATTTCTTTAGCAGTGGCTGTATGTATAGGTTCGATGTTTGCTACTCTGACCAATGGNAAAAAGAGAANAATTTTCCATGAAGAAGAATAAATGATTATTTTTTTCTATCCGCTTATTTCATAAGGGGGAGGTCGGTGGGGCGTTTGTCGTGGTGATTATATGTCAAAGGGAACACCTTCAATGGGACGTCGTCAAAAGACTACACACATTAGATGTCGAAGGTGTGGAAGAAATTCTTANCACAAGCAAAAANGCGTATGCGCAGCGTGTGGATACGGTGCAACCAGCANAATNCGTAANTNCAGNTGGTCNAAGAAATCNCACCGACCTAAGGCGTGAGNNTTTTTGACTCCNAAGGGCAATTTATACCTACATCCTACTGTTACATTGAATGAGGCAGAGCCATGTGCGGCATAATGGGAGTTGTTGGACGCCCCGACGTCCATGTCAATCAACTAATTTATGATGGTCTTACTGTATTACAGCATAGAGGCCAAGATGCTGCCGGGATAATGACTGATTTTGAAGGACAATTTCGATTGAGAAAATCCAATGGTCTAGTTTCTGATATATTCTATACAAGGCACATGCAAAGGTTGGAAGGGCACATAGGTTTAGGCCATGTTAGATATCCAACCGCAGGTTCTTCTTCAAAGGCTGAAGCTCAACCATTCTATGTCAATTCACCTTATGGCTTGTCAATCGCTCATAATGGAAATTTAACCAATGCTGAAGAATTAAGAAAGAACCTNCTAGATACATATTTTAGGCACATGAATACAAAGAGCGACTCCGAAATATTGCTCAATGTATTAGCAGTAGAATTGTCAGAGCGTTCAAATGGAATTTCAATTGGTGGAGACCCACACTTAGATGTTGAAGCCGTATTTGGTGCAATCAAAGCATTNAACAGTAAAGTCGAGGGAGGATATTCTTGCGTATCACTAATTTCTGGATATGGTTTATTAGCATTTAGAGATCCAAATGGTATTCGTCCACTAGTCTTTGGAAAGAGAGAAATTGATGGTGAATCAGAATGGATAGTCGCAAGTGAATCAGTTGCAATTACTGCATTAGGATTNGAAGTAGTTAGAGATGTTGAACCGGGTGAAGCAGTATTTATTTCATCTTCAGGTCACCTATTCACTCGTAATTGTTCGGAGCCAAAAGTTCACTCTCCATGTATTTTCGAGTATGTTTATTTCGCTAGACCNGATTCAGTAATNGATGGAATTTCNGTATATAATGCTAGGTTAAANCAAGGTAAAAANTTAGCAGAAAGAATNCTAGAACAATGGCCTGACCATGANATAGATGCAGTAATTCCTGTTCCNGATTCAGGAAGAATTGCNGCATTACAAATGGCGAANTCTCTAAATGTGCCTTACAGNGAAGGNTTTGTCAAGAACAGATATGTTGGNCGNACNTTCATTATGCCAGGGCAAGCTCTACGTGAAAAGTCAGTTCGTAGGAAACTAAATGCTATTGAACACGAATTCTCCGGTAAAAATATNCTTTTAGTCGATGACTCAATCGTAAGAGGAACTACAAGTCAGCAAATTATTGAAATGGCTAGAGATGTAGGTGCAAAGAAGGTTTATTTTGCTTCAGCAGCACCTCCAGTAAGATATCCTAACGTATATGGAATAGATATGCCTGCAGCCAATGAGTTTATCGCAAATGGNCGTTCTATAGAGGAAATAAACAAAAAAATCGGTAGTGATAAACTATTTTATCAAACACTTGATGATTTAGTGGAATCAATACTTATGGATACTGATTTAGAAATGGACTTTGACTCTAGTTGTTTTGATGGTAAATATGTTACAGGAAACATAACAGAAGCCTATCTAAAGAAATTACATGACAAGAGAAATGATACTGCTAAGCAAGAAGACATGGAAGAAGATCAAATTCTGGATTTACATAATGATTCAGCGTGAGTGATTGGATGTCGCTAAATTCTTGGATTCTACGTTTTGGAGAACTGGGGTTGAAATCAAAATCAGTAAGGAAATCNTTTCAACGTTCTTTACGTAAAAATATGCTTGAAATGGCAAAACAAAGAGNAATAACACTATTCCATCACGTAAGTGGCACACAAGATCATGTATCATCAAACGATTCAATAGAAGAAGTCGAAGACTTATTATCAAGAGTAATTGGTGTTGTAGCAATAGATCGTATTGTTAAATTGGACTGTGGATTAAATCCTGAATCGATTGCAGAAGATGTAATTAAAAATTCACATAATATCGGAAAAAAGCGAACATTTGGAGTACGTGTAAAGCGTGTTGCTAAAACCGGAAAAATAAATTCAAAAGAGTATGAAAGTAGAATTGGAGCAAAAATGCTTAGTTTAGATCCTGAATTATCAGTTAATCTAACCGACCCAGATGAATGGATCAAATTAATTGTTGATAATGATGAACTATTCCAGATAAAATACAGAATTCAGGCTTGTGGAGGTCTTCCACCAGGAGTACAAGGTGATGTATTGATTCAACTTAGTAGTGAAGAATTAATGCTTGAAGCTTTTCTTATAATGAGGCGAGGNGTAAGACTAATTCCTGTTCTTGATTCAAATCCAGATTATATTGAGAAANTATCAAGTTTCGACCCTTTCATTGGTAAAAGAACATTGGAACATGAGATGAGAGGACATGCCTTTGATAGACCCGCATGGGGNATAATGGGCTTGACGTTACAGCAGGCACAACCTTTCATTGGAAAGAGGCCTGAAGCGGTAAAGACTACTCCAATTTCGACTTTATCCCCCCTTACTGGATGGACTAAGGATGAGATTAGAAATTTACTAAAACATTTCAATGAGCCATCAAAAAATATTATTCACCCTGACTTAGTTAGTTGGGTAAATTAGACTGTCAATAGATAGTCAATTTAATGGTATAAGGCAAACAGGAATAATCATGCTAAGTAGAGAAGTTGTAGTGGCATTTCGTCCACAGGCAAGAATTTCTGCTTTGGCTTTATCTCCAAATGGGAAGATTACAGTTTGGTCGGAGATAAATGGACTGGTTTGTATATCGCACAAACCAGNTGATAAAAACGGTGAAGATTTACTATTCTGGAAATCAGAAGGCAAGGTTACTGGATTATCTATTNCCAACGANAAAATATTTGTTTTAGATGANNTNTTNGGACTAGTATGCTTAAATTCNTCTGGAGAAGTNATNTGGAAGTCTGAAATNAANGGAGGNGGTTTCTCTTTAATTGAACTTGATGANAGGTTCGCNATNATAGATTCNNTNGGNAGGTTACATTTTGTACTCATGGATGGAGAAATTATTGACTTAGNTAGTAAATATAACTCGGTNNNAAAGTTTGAAAAAATNNAAAAATATCTTATCACTGCTCATGAGAATGGAGANGTCANAGCNATTTTGGATGGTGAAACAGTATGGCAACGNCCTTCNCGCGGGGAATTAGGNGAATCTATTACTTCAATAGGTTCGACAAGNAATGGTAATNTGATTATCGGNCGNGANGGATANGCATTGGTTCCAGGAGAAGAAGAGGCTCTAGAACTAGAAATCTGGGATATNTCAAATAATNNNTTGATTAGAAGAATTGATATNAATTCAAGANTNATGGTTTCNACAAATTCNGANAGAGGTGCTATTTTTGGTTTTGATGACGGTAAAGTTATGGAATTAGAAATGGGGTCGAATGGTGAATTCGTCCAAGACATGTCGGTTTTATTTGATTGTAAATATCCGATTAAAAGTTTAATTTTCCACTCAGACCAAATCATATGCTCTGCATGGTTCTTCATATTTGGCTATAATTCTAATGGAGATTTATGGAAAGTGGAACATCAAGGGATACCAGAATATATTGAAATTTCAAATGATGGCGAGGCATGTATTTTTGCAGGTGAAGACCAAAACGATTGGACAGAATCAGAACCGATTGGAAAAATTTCTCTCAAAGATAAATTGATTGAAATAGATGAATCTGAACTCCCATCTTGGTTTAATGACGTACAAGAAGTTACACAGTTAACTTCTGAAGAGTTATACTCAGGTGAGCAAATATCCCAACATTTGACAAAAGAAGAGGCACAACAGTGGGAAGAAACAGAATTAACGACTACTTCAGAATCTATAGATGAACTCATGGGGGCATTGAAAATAGATAATAATGTCGAAGATAAATCATCAATACAAGGAACTATGGATATTGATACAGATGAACTATTATCTCAATTGGATGATGCCATCGAAAACATGGCTATGATACCTGAAGAATCTATTTTAGATGAACTTAACAAGTCTATTGAAGAAACAGAAATACCTGTGGCTAATGCAGGTGGAGACCAGAGAATCACAGCGCTAGAAGATGGCACTGCAGTAGTTATTTTAGACGGGACTCCAAGTTATGACCCTCAAGAAAGGATAACAGTATGGTCATGGGTAGATTCTACTGGCAGAGAAATATCTGACATTGCTAAACTTAAAGTTAAACTTAATATTGGCAGATATCAATTCGAGTTACGAATTTGTGATGTAGATGGGAATTGGAATAGTGATAATATCACAATTATCATAGAAAAGTAGGTATTATTATGGCACTTGAATCACCTTGGATTGAATCATTTATGGTTGGAGATTTACAAATGAGGTGCTCTGTAGTCACTGATTTGTCAACAGGTGATACAATAATAATTGATGGTGGCGGAGAGTCAGAAAGAATAATTTCTTGGATTGAAGAATTTCAAGGCACAGGCCCTAATTGGTCCACAGGTCCACTAAATGCTGAAGAAATGCATGAATATGGAATATCAAATAGAAAAGTAGTCGCGCTTGTTAATACTCATGCACATTATGACCACAGTGGTCATATTCCCTATTTATTGGAAAGATATGATGTCAATTGGTATTTGCATGAGGATGATTACTTTTTACAATCTTTGGCCAAGGTATCAGGCGCTAGGCGCGGAATAAATCTTCCAGAACCAGCAACAGCAACCCATCAAATCTCGGATGAACAGTTACTTGAGTTTGGTAATATCAGTTTGAAAATTCTTCATACCCCAGGTCATACTTTGGGTGGTTGTTGTTTATTACTTGACATTTCAGATGGTCCAGACCACCTTTTTGTTGGAGATACTTTGTTTGCTGGTTCGGTAGGGAGAACAGATTTACCCAATACTGGTGGCGATTTTGAGGTTTTATCTAACTCGATAAAGACCAAATTATGGCCTCTTGATCCAGATACTATTGTACATCCTGGACACGGGCCACTAACATCTATTGGAATCGAGAAACAAACCAATCCATATGTTGGTCAATCTGGCCAAAACAATGGCGGTTTTATTGGGAAATATATGTGATTACATCATTGCAGAAAGACTTGATTGAAGAACAGGAAGTGCTTCTTCCCAAGTTGCCACAATTCCGTAATCTGCATGTTGGAAAATTGGTGCATCAGCATCTTTGTTTATTGCAACGATATACTTTGATGACCTCATTCCTGCTAAATGTTGTATTGCTCCAGAAATCCCAACTGCAATGTATAGATTAGGGTTTACAGTTTTTCCAGTTTGTCCTACTTGCATCGAGTGAGGAATATCATCCCAAGTATCAACTGCAGCTCTTGATGCCCCTACAGCAGCACCCAAGGTGTCAGCAATTTGTTCTAAGTGACTGAAGTTATCTGGAGAACCCATTCCTCTTCCTCCCGAAATAATGATGTTTGCCTCAGATACATCCAATCTTTCAGATGCTCTAGAAATTAATTCTTTTACTGCAGTGGCTACGTTTCCAGATGCATCGATGACAGATACTTCAGCAGAACCACCATCAGGTGATGCATCAAACACATTTTGTCTAATACTAATGACTGTATTTCCAGATACAGAAACAGTCTGCATTGCTTTACCTGAGTAAACAGGTGATGTAAGTTGGCCATCTTGGATAGATACCACATCTTGAACTACTGAGAGTTTCCTTCTAGCCGCTAATCTAGCTGCTAAGTCCTTTGATTGAGGGCTTGCTGAAGTAATAATTGTTCCTTCTGGAGTTACCGAATCAATTGCAGATGCCCAACCTGAAGCATCATAGTTTGCAAAAATTTCGGATTTTGCAACGATTACTTTTGCTACTCCTGAAGTAGAACTTATCGAATCTGCTACAGATGAATCTGTACACGGTACTATCACCGTGCAAGAATTGCCTAGCATTTGTGCTGCTGAGACTAACTCTTTAGTTGTTGAATGAATACTTCCTTTGTTTAATTCTGCTATTACTATTGTATTTGTCATATTTTCACCTCAAATAATGTTTGCTTCATCTCTAAGCAATCTAGCCACTTCAGAAGCGGATTGGCCACCTTCGTACATTTTACCTTCAGGCTTGGCAGGAGGTAGACTTTGATTAACAATGCTAACTGCTGACGTAGGAATCTCACAACTCCTAACATCGACTTGAGCTCTTTTTGCTTGCATGATTCCCTTCACATTTGGCTTTCTAACCTTTGTATTTCCTTTGTCACAAGTAATTACTGCAGGTAGTGGGACCTCAATAACGGCATTTCCGTCATTTAGAGGTGCGACGACAGTAAAGTTCCCTTCACTATTTGAGTCTATAATGTTGGAAACAGAAGCCCATCCAAGATGTTCTGCGATTCCAGGTCCAGTCGAACCTGCTCCAGTATCTGCTGCAGACTTTCCACAGTATACTACTTCAAATCCACCTTCTGAGATCATGGAACTTAGAATAGATTGAAGAGCATTTGAGTCTAAGTATGAATCGCAATCGATCCTAACTATCTCGTCAACACCGATTGCTTTAGCATCTTTGAGGACTTTTTCTGCACCTGCACCGCCGACTGTAATTGCTGTAACAGTGCCGCCGACAGACTCTCTATGTCTCAATGCGTTTTCTACTGCGAATTCATCATATGGACTCATCACCATTTTCACACTTGAAAGGTCTACTGAATCACCAGAAATTACTATTTTTGAATTAGTATCCGGTACTTGCTTAACTAGAACTGCAATTTTTGCCACATTAACACCTACGCTGATAATTGGTCGTAAGGAAATCAATTGATGAACATTGTTATTGATGAATTTTTCATAATCGACAGAAATCTTTGAAAACCGTCGCTTATGACAAGAATTTCCATGTCACAAATTAAAGCCACAGAACCTGACATTGAGGCTCAAGAAATACTCAATGCTTGGAGATTAATTTTTGAAGAGAAGTATAGTTCCGAACTAGATTATTTTTTATTATGTGAAGAAGATGTTTTTGGATTTGAAGTTCAGTGGGAGTATCTCAAGAATACGCCTCTACACTCTATTTTCCCTAACAGTCCGACCAAATGTCTTGAATTGGGTAATCAAGTCATTAGAGAACAATTTCAGACACGTAATTCAAGGACACGTCCAGTGATAAGAATAATTGGCTTTGATGACGAATTCTCATATTTACTGGGTGATGTGAGAACTAGAGATAGAGGTAGATTATTGTCTTTTAATAGTATAATCACTAACTTAGATTCTCCAATGGGTTGGCTCAAGAAGTCACAGTATATCTGTAATGAATGTGGAACCACATGGTCTATCAAGCAATCTTTAGCAAGAGAAAGGAAGCGTTCTTTTCAATGTTCATTGTGTGCAGAATCTTATTATGATGAAATGAAAAAAACAGATGGAAAGGCAAAAATCCCTCCCCCGACAAATATCTCGATGATAGTTGAGGGTAATATATACGAAGATATTCAGTATATCGAATTAACATGCCCTGTAATGCTTAAAAGACACTCACATGATGAAACTAGAAATCCTTTATTCCGTTATCTAGCGGTAATAAATGATGAATATGTTGGTCAATTATCTCTTACTCAAGAGGTTACAGTCAATGCTTGGGTTGAGTTGGACCATCTACCAAACCGTGACTTTGCAATGGATACTAGAAGAGTCTTAATTTTAAAAATTCATAGTATTGAGCCTGGCTTTAAGAATAAATTATTTTAATAATTCATTAACAGCATCGAGCCTTTCAGGATTTTCTTCAAAGAACTTAGCGACTTCATGCAATCCTCTATAGATTCCATCAGCAACTCCTAACTTTGCATCTAGTGGATGAATATCTCCGCTTTGAACAGCTTTCTTGAAAGAATCCAAATCCTTCCATGTCGAAGGCTCACCAAATTTGGGATTTGGAGTGACATTTATCTCTCCCCATTCAGGAAGTACCACGTGCTCTGCTAATTCGTAAACAGGTGAAGATTCATCTTCCGGATTGAGATAAGCATGCTTTTGCATCTTTTTCCTCAATTGCTTTTCAGTATCATGTATCAATATTGCACCGGATGGGTCGGATTTACTCATTTTATGGTCAAAACTTTCCATCCTTGCTCCAGTTGATTTTAGTGAGGATATAATTGTGGTATGAAGGCATGTTGCCTTTTTCCATCCCCATTTACTTGCAACATCTCTCATAAACATATGAGCCTTTCTTTGGTCCATTCCACCTATTGCGATGTCGATATCTAATTCGAATATATCTGATGCTTGCATTGCAGGATAATAGAATTTAGATAAGTCGTGGTCTGAAGAGGCTTCATCCCTTCCCATTATAGTGAAAGTCTTTCTTACCATTGCAAGAGTTGCACCCTTTGAACATCTTAGTACACGAGCCCAGTAGTCACCAGAATTCATTAAGGTTGAAGCCCAAAAGAATCTCAGTTGACCTGGCCCATCACCCTCTTCAGGATGTCCCAGTAAGGCTCTGAAAGTATCTTCCATATACTTCGCAGTAACTTGTATATCTTCCATTTTGCCATTGAATTTATCATTTATCCATGCATGCCAATCAGCAAGGAAAATTAGAACATTTACATTAGCATCTAGCATTCTCTTAAGTTGTAAAGCAAGAACTTTCCATCCAATATGTGCTTTCCCAGATGGTTCAAATCCAACATAACATCTGATGGTTCCATCTCCACCAATACTAGTACCATCTGCAATACAGTCGACTAAGTGGTCTATTCCAACAGTCTCTTCGACTCCACCGACAATCGATGCAATTCTATTTCGCTGCTCCAGATTTAGTTCACTCAAGCGTTGACATCTTTCCTCAAAGGGTGCGAGGATAGTGTCTACGTCCATAGAAATCACATTCAAAATAAGTCATTCAATTTCTTGACTCTTCCTTCAGAAGGAGCCTCTCCATTTTCGATCATCGTTTCCAAATCTGCAATCATCTTATTTGCAGTATCGATTTTTTCTTGAGTAATTGATGTAGCCATTTGCATAGATTTGTGAGCCATTTTGATTGCAGATCTAGCCTTAGAAAATTTCTTTGCCTCCTCTTTAGCCTTGTCGCCACGTTGCTTTGGACTGTAACCTGTAGCCAGATCTAAGAATCCAGACCATCTTTTTCTGGATTCCATTGCTAATTCTCTTCCGTTATCAGATGATAAGAATTCTCCAAGTTCTTGGCCTTTTAGTTGGACGACATCCATGGACAATTTACCGTCGCTATCAAAACATCCGCTTACGCTAGTTAATATCCCGAAAGAAGCAGTAAACTTTCCTTCTGAATCAGCATTAACATTTTCGAAATATTCGGTTGCTAATTTGGCAAGACCAACATTTCCACCCATCGACTTTTGTAATCCACGCTTAACTGCAAACTTCTCCATAAGTCGATGCAAAACTCCATTGAACATAAGGCTCACCGTCAAAAAGAGATATTTTTTTTATTTTAATTGAAGATAATTTGTGCGAAGAGGTTTTGTTTAATTGCTAAGTGGACACATTATGCGAGGCAAACTGATTTTTGTTTTTACTTGTCTTTTTATTTTGTTGATTCCTTCAACTATTGCTTCCAAGTCAGTAGTCGACTTGGAAATCGAAGAATCACTTTCTAATTCTGATTTGGGTGTCTTAGCAGGAGCGCTATCCCCTAATGGGGAATCAGTACTTCTAGTCGGTTTGGACGGCTATGCTAGGGAAATATCAGCATTACAAGCAGATGATAGGTCAAAAGACGTTGAGTTGAACACCGGCCGTACAGTTTCTCTAATTGATGTATCATGGCACCCAAGAGGACAAGCGGCACTTATCGCAGGAGAAAAGGGAGTTGCTTTGAGATATGAAACCTCAAATCACGGAGTAACTCTTGTAAACGGTACTGGAGAAATTATTGGAAGAGACTTGAGTTCGGTTGAATGGCGGCAAGCCGGAGATTATGCATACTTTGGTGCTGAAGATGGTGGAATTTGGAAATTTGCTGAAGGTATTGGATTTGTTGCCCTTGACAATTCTAAGAATAGTTCCATAACTGGTATTTCCTGCCATAGAAACATCGATGTCTGTGTAATGTCAACTCTTGATGATGGGCTTGCTGTAATCGGCCCAACACACAATATCTCATGGCTTTCAGGTACAAGCACAGATACTTGGATCGATGTAGATTGTGCTGAACCGATATTGAAAGAATGTGTAGCTTTTGGAACAGGCCTTAGAACTAGGATTATTTCTATCGATTCGATAGATTCAACTAAATCTTCAGCAGGCAGTTCAGTACAGTACACTACTTTAGAAGGTGATTTCACTAAAGTTTCAAGAGGTCATGATAGTACTTCACTTATTATTCTAGCACCATTTTCAACAGTCAGACAATATCCAGTTACGGATGAAGCATATGTCCATATTTCGTCAGAAGACGTGAGCCAATGGGATGCGATAATTTCAGGTCGCTCGATATCCTTTGCCTGGGAGAATTCTTTCAATGATGGATTTATTATTACTTCATTTGGCAATGTTATATCGTTTAGTCCTATTACAGAAGATGTTTCAGAGAGTTTAGTTGTAGTAATAATTGGCTATGTAGTTGTTATTTCTGTACCAGGTGTAGTATTAGGATTAATTTACATGAATAGTAAAACCTTACAGAGAAAATACGCCCAACTTAGGGGTTTTGGAAAAAAGAGTAAGAAGTAAAAAAGAGTTAGGTTCTTGAAGCGCCTATGTCCCCGATAATTTGAGAGGGTAATATGGAGCCGTTCGAAGGGGTCGATTTTTACGACATAGAAAGTTTACTTACAGAAGAAGAGATAATGATCCGAGACATGGTTCGTGATTGGGTCGATGAAGAAGTTCTACCAAAAATAGAGCATGCCTGTGAGCAAGGAGTATTTCCTGATGAATGGCGAGTTGCTCTTGGAGAAATGGGAGTATTAGGCGCTCCATTGAAAGGATATGGTTGCCCAGGGTTATCGTATGTAGCATATGGTTTGATTTGTCAAGAATTAGAAAGAGGAGACTCAGGTCTACGTTCATTTGCTTCTGTCCAAGGTTCATTGGCTATGTATCCGATTTGGGATTTTGGAACGGAAGAACAGAAGAATTACTATCTTCCAAAGATGGCTTCCGGAGAATGGGTTGGATGTTTTGGATTGACTGAGCCAGATTATGGCTCCAATCCAGGAGATATGATTACAAGAGCCGAAGATAAAGGAGATCACTATTTATTGAATGGAGCAAAGATGTGGATTACCAACGGTACTATTGCTCAAGTAGCAGTTGTTTGGGCTAAGTTAGATGGAGTGATTAGAGGGTTCATTGTAGAGAAAGATGATGAAGGTTTCACCGCTCCTGAAATGAAAGGTAAGCATTCGTTAAAAGCATCAGTTACAAGTGAATTAGTATTCCAAGATTGTAAGATTCCAAAGGACAGAATTCTACCGGATGTCAAAGGTCTAAGAGGACCATTCTCTTGTTTGAATAATGCAAGATTTGGTATTTCATGGGGTGCTTTAGGCGCTGCAATGGCATGTTTCCACAGCGCTAAAACCTATGCGCTATCAAGAATTCAATTCGACCATCCAATTGCATCGTATCAACTTGTTCAAAATAAATTAGCTTGGATGTTGAGAGAAATCACCAAAGGTCAATTATTAGCTTATCACTTAGGCAAAAAGAAAGATGATGGTACTTGGTTCAATGAACAAATTTCGTTGGCTAAGATGAACAATGTGGATATTGCATTAGAAATTGCTAGAGTTTCAAGAGATATTCATGGAGCAAACGGAGTACTAGATGAATATCCAGTAATGCGCCATATGGCCAATCTTGAATCAGTGAAGACTTACGAAGGGACTCACGATATTCACAATTTGATATTGGGAAGATACATCACAGGTATTCAAGCATTCACAAGAAATGCTTGATCAAACTGAAGGAAGTAATCCAATCCTTGCAAGTCCAGACCATAGTGGGTCTAGGAATCTAGGTAATATTCTGTGTCTAACATAAACAGCAGCAGCTAGACTCATCTTTTGGACCTTGTTTAACTTGACTCTCTTGGTAAAAACATCACCTTGCTGCTTTTCGATTTGCCTTAAAATTTTATCATAGAAAGCAATCATTGCAGCGGGTGAGTATCTTGTTCTTCGAGGCAGAAGAGGCAGAAGTTGCCTTGCTTCTTCAAGATAGGTTCTAGCTCTTTTTGCGTAATGATAGCAGTAAGGTTCCCAAGTTTTATTCAAAACAACCTTTCCATCTAGTTCACTTTCAGAGATTCCATTTGCTTCCAATTCATCTATTGGTAAGTATACTCTATCTCTTTCGATATCTTCTCCAACGTCTCTCAAAACATTGGTCAATTGCATGAAAATACCCCATGATTCAGCATACTTCCTCGCAAGAGGGTCTTCATATCCATAAATCTCTATACACATTAGCCCAACTACTGAAGCAACTCTGTAACAATAGTTGTAAAGTTCATCAAAAGTACGATATCTATTATTGTAAAGATCGTCTTCCATTCCTGAAATAAGGTCGTCAAATACTTCTCTAGGAATCGTGTATCTGTCGACTGTATCCTTTAATGCCAAGAATACAGGGTCGGTCGAATAAACATCAGTATAGCAAGTTGAGAGTTTCTTTCTAAAGAAAAATAACTGAGTTATTTTGTTCAAATATGATGCTTCATCAAGGATTGTTCCTCGGTCTTGAAGAGCTTCTAATTCTTCACGATAAGCGATTGCTTCAATATTTTCTTCACCACCACTTCCAGGGAATCTATCGGACCAGTCACCATCCGCAATATCGTCGGCTCTTCTACAAAAAGCATAAACTGAACACATTGCTTGTCTTTGTTCATCTGGTAAATATTTGAATGAGTGATAGAAATTACCTGCCTCTCTAATAGTCAACTCTTCACAGTAACTATAAGCCAACTTCAATAATTCTTGAGGTGGTTTTTCTGACCATATTGGTGCGTCAAGGTGCTCAAAGGGATCGACTAGTTCGTTTTTCTCTGACACAAGTCCAATGAATGTAGCACCTTCTCTCAATGCCTCCATGGCAGTTACGCTTACAGCCTTGACAGCATCTCCTGCAAGAACAACACCTGCTCTCAAACGTTGTAAGGTGGTCAAAGGTTCGTTGTTATCGCTACCTGTGCGACTCTTTGCATTTCCCTTGAGAGGGAAAAGTAAGTCGAGAGGTTTCCGGCGTTCCAACATCCCTATCAGTCACCTGTATGACTACTCCCTTTTGATTTCTTTGTTTCAAAGCATCAAAAGAAATAATTCTAAATCAATATAAAACTAAGCCTAAAACAAAAGTAACTTATTACTAACTAAGCGCATCAAGGGTCGCTTTATGAATTCTTATTCTTTTCGAGAAGTCTTTTAACTCCACCGGGGATGATTAATGCACGTAATAACTTTCTAGCGTAAGATTTCATCTCATCTCTAGTTACTTTAATTCTATCAGATGAATCGAGAATATTTCCATCTCTGAGTAAAGTAACGGTTCTTTGTCCAACTAATACTGGTAGCATGCATGAAGCCTTGAGTCTAAATTGAGTCTCAGGAAGCATCTTGATATATTCTATTGCAGCATCTAAATGTTCATTTGTTAGGTCAAGGTATTCATCGTATAGAGGTCTAAATTTTTCAATGTTGTTAGAATCAAACAAGTCTTCAGGTTTTAGATCATGTTTGGCTAATTCTTGTTCAGGAATATAGCAGCGTCCAAATCGCAAATCCTCGGGAATATCGCGTAAAATATTTATCATCTGTAATGCTTTACCGAATCTAGTGCCTTTCTCAAAAAAAACAGTCTCTTTTTCAGATGGCAAAGTGATTAAATGTGCTAGGGACATTTTTGTCCAAAAAACACCGACACAGCCAGCAACTCTGAAGGTGTAATCATCCAATTCTGAATTATCATTAAGTGCAGATAAAACACCACCTTCCTTTGCAGGACCAAATCTTTCAAGATCTAAAATTTGACCACCGACAATGATATCAAGACATTCTAACATCCGCTCCCTATCTTCTTCAGAGTAAACCATAAGTCCATCGACAACATCTTGAACATTAAGTAAAAGTTCAGCCTCATGCTGATTCTCTTGGATTTCAGCAAGTCTAGAAAAATCAGGCAAATCAATCGCTTTACCTTGAGCAACATCATTATAATCGCGTAATAGCCTCAACAACTCATCAGTTTCACCAGACTTTGAATCAGCGATTGTATCTGCGACTCTTGCAAGTAGGTACAAAAGTCCAATCTGTCCACGGACTTTCTTTGGTAAATATTTCAGTGTAGGATAGAAGGAACGAGAAGTTGTCTTAAGTAAATTATCAATCTTGTCATTGATAAGTACTGACAATTAATCCCCTCATGTTTGTCCAACGGTTATTTGTTATTGACTCTATGGTTAAATATTAATTCAGTTGACATATTTTTAACATTATAATCAATCAATTAACAGGTTTAAAATTAGTTAATTCTTTAGGCAAAGAGGCTTTGGAGTAAATGTTAGGGGGGTAGTGCAAACTATGGAGTGCGGTTCATGTAGTGAGTTAATTCCAGATGACAGTATTTTCTGCCCTGAATGCGGGGCAAGACAGGATATGTCTCGTGCTGGTGGTTTTACTAATCCTAATTCTATCGGTTTAAGTGGTCAAGAAGTATCAGGTGGCCGTAATTTTGGTGTAGTTTCAGGTGAAGCGATTAGGCATCAAAGAGAAATGGGTGCAACTGATTTAAGTTCAATATCGCCAGAATTACTGCAACAAATCGCCCAAGGTTTACAGAACCAACAAAATATCCCTCCGGGTAATTTCCCGCCTCAAAATGTTCAATCAAATGTAGTTCCAAGTTCTAATCTAGGCAATCAAATTCCTCAAGACAAACCAACTCTAGGAAATATTCCATCTAACCTAAATCAGAATCAAAATATGATGAATAGTCCAACTCCAAATATTGTCCAAAACAATTCCCCAACAGACCGAATGGTAAATCGCCTCGCTGAAGCAGAAAAGGCTATGAAAACCGAAAGAAGAAGTCAATGGTTGAATATGAATCAGTCTTCTGCATCTGACGTACTTTCTTCTTTAGGGGCAGAACTACCGCCTCACCTTAGAGGTGAAGATAATACTGCAAAGGATATTCTTTCAGGCGCTTTGGGCACTCAAAACGAGGCGCCAAATGATGCATTTTTGCGAAGAATGTGTGAAGTTGCAGTTAGAAGAGTCGCTAGAAAGAGGGGAGTTGCAGTTGAAACACCTCAAGCAAAATTAGACGCCGATATATTGTCTGTTAACATCACATATGTTGACGATGGCAGAGTTCTTGATACTCCAGAAGATTTGAAACAAGCATTTGAGCATGCAATTCAAACAGAAGTCGCCTTGAAAGGATTTGAGTACTTGGTAGAAATCAATTTATTTAGGTCTAAAGATGGTGATGTTGAAGATTTATCCGGAGGCGATTCAGATGATGATGAAGAGATGTTTGCATGCGAAATATGTGAAGGTTTAGTCAAAGAAAGTGATAATTCTTGCCCACACTGTGGTGCCGTTTTCGAGGATGAAGAAGAAGAAGCTCCTCCATCAAGAGGCCCTCCAAGAGGACCTGGAAGATCAAGTCCCCCCGGACCCTCTCGCAATGCCCCTAAAGGTCCTCAAAGAGGTCCGCCAGGAGGTCCAAAGAGAAGTGGTCCACCAGGAGGTCCAAAGAGAAGTGGTCCACCAGGAGGTCCAAAGAGAAGCGGTCCACCAGGAAGTCCAAAGAGAAGCGGACCACCAGGCGGCCCTAGCAAAGGAGGCCCTCCTAAAGGTGGGCCATCCGGAGGCCCTAAGAGAGGCGGTCCACCAGGAGGTCCTAAGAAAGGCGGCCCTCCAAAAGGTCCTAACAGAGGCCCTCCACGTTGATAGCCAGTGATTTCATGGACAACATTGTTTTACCTGAATTTGGTTCAATTAAATTCGATGGCAAACTTCGCCCTTCACAGGTTGCAGCTGTTTCAGTAATATCTCCACAACTTGCAGAAGAGGGCAAGCATCTTCATATCGTTGCTCCTCCAGGTTCAGGAAAAACAGTTCTAGGATTATATGTATGGTCAGATTTAGTTAGACTTCCTACACTTGTATTATCGCCCAATTCAGCAATACAGGCACAATGGGCTGCAAGAACCGATTTATTTGATTTAGATGGTAAAGATGAATATATTAGTACTGACCCGAAAAAACCAGGATTACTTACTTCTCTCACATACCAATCAATCACTATGCCAAAACGTGGTGGTGAACAATTAGATGAGGTGGCTATTGAGTTATGGGGTGAATCATTAATCATCAATGGTGAGGCAGATGATGAAGATTCTGCCATAGCTTGGATTCAAGACCTTGAAACCAAGAATATCAACTATTATAAAGAACGATTATCGGTCTATAGAAAGAAAGTAAGAGACGATTTCTCTAAACATGGTAATGCATTATGGACATTAAATGATTCGTCAAGAAAGACACTCGAGAAACTCAAAGAAATTGGTATTGGAATGATAATTTTAGACGAATGCCATCATTTACTTCATCATTGGGGTAGAGTACTAACAGAGGTAAGAGAGTTTTTCGATGACCCGATTGTATTAGGCCTAACTGCGACACCTCCCGACTTTCAACATTATGAGGAAGAGGATGCCAAAAGATATCAGGAGTTTTTTGGCGAAATTGATTATGAAGTACCTGTTCCAGCCCTAGTCAGAGATTCTAATTTAGCACCTTACCAAGATTTGGCATTCTTTGTACGCCCTTCACAAAACGAGTTGAGTTATGTTGCACAAGTGGATGATCAATTTCAAGAGATACTCGATGATTTACATAAAGAACAGAATTATGAAAATGCTACGCTACCAATTGGTAAGTGGGTATTCAAAGCCTTAGAAGAGAGAAAATCCCCTGGCGGGAAGAAGAAGGAAAATTGGGAACAATTTATCAATAGAAACTCAGCTTTTGCTGATGCTGCTAGAGCTTTTTTGATAAATACAACCGGTGATTTACCATCAGGAGTTCCTCATCCACAACAGCATATTTTAGATAATTACCAAAATAAGTTGGCGATATTGAGGCCGGTGTTAGATCGGTATGTACGATATGGTTTGCGAAGAAGTGAAAGCGAATTAGACCATGAGAAGGCGGAGTTAGTCACTCAAAGGTTACGAATGTTAGGTACACAAATAACTGAAACAGGTATTCGTCCTTGTGCATCACCAGTCGGAAGAATAATGGCTTATGCATCGACAAAAAGCGAGGCTATTTCAACAATTTTAAGTTCAGAAATGCAGGCATTGGGTGGAGATATTCGAGCAGTAATTATCACTGATTTTGAGAAAACTTCAGCAACAACATTGGTTGAAGGTGTAATGGATGATGAAGCAGGCGGCGCAGTTGCTGCATTTAGACAAGCAGTACGATGTGATAATGTGGAATTACTAAATCCAATATTGATGACTGGTAGTACAGTACTTGTCGATGACGATTTAGCAGATGAATTTTTGAATGCGGCAAACGATTGGATTAAACAAAGAAATCTAAAAATTACCTTGAGTGATGAATTGAGAAATGGCTATCATGAGATAATTGGTAAGGGTAAAGATTGGATTCCTAGGCATTATTCGCTAATGATAACCGAGTTTTTCCAATCAGGTATTACAAAGTGTCTAATTGGAACAAGAGGATTACTCGGAGAAGGATGGGATGCCTCAAGAATTAATGTATTGATAGACCTGACTACTGTGACAACAAGTATGAGTATCAACCAACTTAGAGGTCGTTCGATTAGACTGGATAAACTATGGCCAGAGAAAGTTGCAAATAATTGGGATATTATTTGCCTTGCAGAAGAGTTTACCAATGGATTCTCAGATTATGAGCGCTTCAAGAAGAAGCATAAGCAGTTGTATGGCGTATGTGATGATGGTGCAATTGAGAAAGGTGTCGGACACGTCCACGCTGCCTTTACGGAAGCTGAACCAGAAGGTGTTAGTGAAGGTATGTCAGTTTTCAATGAAGATATGTTGAGGCGCAGTAGAAACAGAACTCATGTAAGAGGTCTGTGGGGAATTGGTCAACCATTCAATGCAAAACCAACTTCAGCAATTGAAGCAAAATTAAGTATCGGTTCTGGTGGAGGTTTTTCGTTTGGTAGAGATAAAACACCGTGGACTGATGAATCATTAACCCAAGCGATTTCACTTTCAATCGTTAACAGTTTAATTCATCTAGGGATGATATCAAGAAATTGTCGTGCTGATGGAGGTGACCGAGGAGGAGGATGGGTCCGTTTACACCTTCAGAATGCTACAGAAGAGGAGAGTGCATTATTCAGTGCTTGTTTAGAAGAAATTTTAGGACCAATGGAAAAACCAAGGTACGTAATTTCTAGATCATCTAAGTTCATTACTGATACGTGGCTGACTAAAATTATGCCAGAAGTGATTGCTAAATTCTTCAGGCCAGTACAAGATAGATTGGTTATGTATCACACAGTGCCAAAGGTTTTGGCAGCATCACTTGAAAAAGCAGAAGTTTTCCAACGCTACTGGAATGAGTTTGTTAGCCCATCTGAATTATTTTATGCGAGAAGCAAAGAAGGTAAAATTAGAGTTGACATTCTCAAATCCTCAACAATGGTTCCTCAAAACTCGTTACACCGGAAAG
>NHGH02000020.1 GCA_002172355.2 Euryarchaeota archaeon TMED132 | reverse complement strand
ATGTTTGGATATGCTTGCAATGAGACTGAAGGATATGAGAGTCTGAAAGGGCGTTATTTCCCTCTTGCTGCGGCTTTATCTCAAAAACTTACGCGACGCCTTACTGCTGTTAGGGAAGAAGGAATTCTTCCATGGGCTCGCCCAGATGGTAAATCTCAAGTTACAGTAGAATACAACCCTGATGGCTCGATTTCTAAGGTTCACACAGTCGTAATTGCAATTCAGCATGATGATAAATTAAAGGATAAATTCAATGGTTCAATAGAACAAGAACAAGAATATGTGGGGCAGCAGATAAGAGAACATGTAGTTGAGAAATCTATACCTGGAGACTTATTGTCTGATGGCTATAAGTTGGTAGTAAATGGTACGGGTCGTTTTGCAGACCCATGGGGAGGCCCTTATGCAGATGCAGGACTAACAGGTCGCAAAATAATCGTTGATACTTATGGCGGAATGGGTCGCCACGGTGGGGGAGCATTCTCAGGAAAAGACCCATCAAAGGTAGATCGTTCTGCTGCTTATGCCTCACGTTGGGCTGCTAAGCACGTAGTTGCTGCAGGTCTTGCAGACAGATGTGAAATTCAATTAGCATATGTCATCGGTGTCGCTGAACCTGTAAGTGTAAGAGTAGAGACTTTTGGTACTTCGACTCAATCAGAAATGGAAATTGCTCGTAGAGTGAACGCAACATTTGACTTTAGGCCAGGAGCTATTTCTCGTGACCTAAATCTTCAGAGACCAATTTACTCGGTTACTGCTGCAGGTGGCCATTTTGGTAGAAATGTTGGTGCTTCAGGCGAATTCCCATGGGAAAATTTAGACCAAGATAGAATNTCATCACTACANCANGGATGATNATAANTNANNCAAAATTNTATGCTTGTATCCGATTCACTCAAGAGGGATGCGCTACTGGCTTGACTGGGTCTTATGTCTAAACATGCAGGTCGAGCGCTAACTTTTGTCGCGATTTTACTTCTTGCCAGTATNTCTCCAATGGCTTATAATGCATCTGCCCACCCATCAATACAACTTTCTGTAGATAANTCTCATATTGTACTTCAGGGCGGTTACTCTGATAATCTAACTCTAACAATAGACAATAATGGTTCCTCAATCGAGTCCTATAATATCACTTTGGATTTATCTAATCTGCCTAATTTGTGGAATGTTACTTCGGTGAATGAAACTGTAGATAATGTACTGCCAACTTTTTCTGCAGATACTACCTTTGTCATCCGATTAGATACTGGTGCAGTTCCATCTGATAGTGGCTCATTTGACATCATTGTTACAGAACCTGATGCAAATGTTTCAACCAGTATTACTGTTTATGCATCTGTTGACCCTTCATATGCGACTTCAGTATCATTCTCTTCCATGAACGGCCCGCTCCAGCAAATGGATGCTGGTACATCAATGAATTACACCGTCGATATTTGGAATGATGGTAATGTAGAAGATACAATTCTACTAAATGTAGACTCTGAACCAGACCTTGCCACTTTTTGGTCTAATTNCACCAATGGGACTGGAAACGGAACTGGGAACGGTACTGGAAATGGAACTGGAAATGGAACTGGAAACGGTACTGGCAATGGGACNGGAAATGGCACCGGTAACGGTACTGGCAATCAGTCGAACTCAAGCATTTCATACCCATCTAATNTCTTGATGTATGGTAATAGTTANNTCAGTACTCAAGGACTTGAAACAATTTTACATAACATGTTCAATGTCACAGGAGAGAGTAATAATTCTGAAGCACTTACTGCAGGAGGGATGCGGTTTATTGAACACTGGCCGAAAGTCAATACCTCTGGTGATAGTTGGAATACNACATTNCGAGACGCNAATATNGATTGGGANTATGTAGTTCTTCAAGANCAAAGTCAAACACCCGGATATGACCGTACATCTCCAACTTGGATTGCTAGTANGAATGGTGCAGTCAACATGNCTGAGGCGATTGAAGATGAAGGCTCTGAGGCTATGCTAATGATGACATGGGGTAGANGAATGTGGTGACCCGACTAACCCTACAATATATTCTAACTTCACTATGATGCAAGACCGTCTTGAAAGTGGTTATATCGATTACAGAGATAATATGTCAACTCCAACTAGAGATGTTTGGATTGCACCAGTTGGTCTTGCTTACAAGCACATTCACGACAACNTAAACTTNACTGGCATCGACCCAATAATGTCTGGAAATACTTTCTTCGACCTTTACACAGCAGATGGAAGTCATCCCTCTCTTTCTGGAAGTTATCTCGCAGCATGCGTTCTTTATGCTTCGATGATTGGTGAAAGCCCAGTAGGTTCTAATGATACAGTAGCACTTTCAGCATCCTTGAAACTTGAGTTACAACAAGCCGCAGCTGCAACTGTATTCAACGAGACTTCTCACATTTCATATCCTTGGCAAGAAACATCTGGAGCCTCGATATCCCCTACCAGTCAGTCCAGTAGAACAATTCCAGCAGGTTGGAATGTTATTTTTGATGATGTGGAATTGACAGATGTTCCCGCTGCATCACACCAACAGGTCAATTTGGAAGTGTCTGTTCCAAGTGATGCTACACCAGGATTCTATGGATTCAATCTATATTCCGCTTCAACCAAAGGAAATGTATCCAGTTATTCCACAATGGTTATTGAAGTGGTAGCTGAAAATAATATCGATGCTGTATTCCTTGACCAAGATGCTGATTTCATTCCAGGACAAACAACAGATACCACAGTTCAAGTGACTAATCTTGGCAATGCTGAATTGGATATGGATTGGACTATTGAATTGATTAGTGGTCCTTGTAATATCTCTCTATTGACCGCATCGTCAAATAATTTCGCACCCGATGATGTTGTTGACGTTGGAGTTCAAGTTATCGTTGATTCGACATCCACCAGTAGTGACGAATGTGTTGCTAGACTTGGAGGTTCTGCATCATTTGGAGAACAACAATATTCCCCACAAGATTTCGATTTCACTATCGGAATTGATGAGAAAGTTGAATTTGAATTGACAATTCCCGAAGGTGGAATAACAGTTACCCCTGGATCTGCTTCAGCATATGAGATTCGATTGAATAATACAGGTAGTGAGGAAGTGGAATTCTTCCTCGATATTGGTGCTTCAAATGGTTTAATGACAAGTTTGACATCCTCCACAGGTGTAACAGTTAGTTCTGGTTCTGTTGGTATATGGTCTCTAACTACCGATGCTGAAAGTGGTATGGTTGAAAATTACAGCCAGTCTTTCAGTGTCACTTATGGTGGTATCACTAGTAATATTGCAATGAATGTACATGTAGAATCAGTACCTTCAGTAACTCTCACAGGACCTCTTGATGGAAGGGTTTCAGTAATGCCGGGGCAAACAGTTTCAGTCGAACTTGAACTTTCGAATGATGGTACAAAAGAACTCAATTTAACCGCAAGCGTTGGAGGTTTACCTACAGGTGCTCAAGTTTCATTCAACCCAACAAGTAGTATCTTAGGCTCTGGGCAATCAATTACTATCAATATGACTTTGAGTATGATTTCAACTTCTGAATCTGGTGCACACCCAATCACAGTCACCTATTCTTCACCTGAAACATCAGCCTCTCTAAGTTTGGAATTACAAATTGCAGACAGTGTAGGATTGACTGTTAATTCAGTCACCAGTAATATTGCAGCAGGTCCACTAAGTAGTGTTGACTATACTTTTGAAATTACTAATTTAGGTTCAGCCCAAGATACTTATTTTATCACCTTGAGTTATGACGATTCTAATAACGCAACTACATGGTTTGATATTGTTCTTTCAACAACTTCAGTCAATCTCGATCCATCCTCTACCCAAGCGATATCTATGTCTATTCGTGAAAGAGCTGTAGGCGCTCCATCAAATGGAGTTCCAGTTGATATTATCGTAACCTCAACTAATGACGATATGGTTTCAAGTTCCAGTTCCTTCAATGTGATACCTATACAAGCGAGTGCACAAATAACAATACTTGAAGATGATAGTGGTGGTAAACCAGGTGAATCGATTTCTGGAACTGTTGTGGTAACCAATACTGGTACTGGTATAGACCAGTTCTTGCTATCAACTCCTGGAAATAGTTGCGGCCTTTCTGAAATATTCTCTCTCGATGCAGGGTCATCATCTCAAACTTACTCTTGGTCCTGTATGATAGACGAAGACTCAACATATGGCTATGAATCAATTACTTTCAGAGTTACCAGTGGCGCTAGAACAAATTATGTTCTTGAAGAAGTTGAAACATACATTGTCGAAGCAAACTGGGGAAGTGACGGAATTGTCGAAATGAGTTTTGGTACCAATTCCCTTTCTATGTCATCATCAGGCGGTTCCTCAACAACCTTTACCGTCAAGAATTTGGCGAATGCACCGATTACTGGTACGTTATTCTTACTTGGCACAGATGAATCATTATTTGATTCCAGCCTTACTCTAGTTTCCACCAATAGTTCCTCTAATCAATTTACTTTGTCAAATGGAGAATCTGCTGTTTACGAATTATTACTCAATTCAAGAGTTACAGAAACTCAATCAGCAAGTTTAGTAATTTCGGCTAATGTTGAAATTGATGGCAGTACTTACACAGTAGAATCCGAGAACCTTACGGTTGATATCGTCGGTCCTGAAATGCCTCCTGAAGGTGTAGAATTACTATTTGGTGTGACTTTGGATAAGTCTCAAACACTCTACACTATGTTTGGCGGATGGATATTTTCCATCCTGCTCTTGATGTTGATGAACACTCTTCGTAAGAGGCGTAAGGCTAAAACTTCCAATCAAGAAGAATTCGAAGACGACACTGTAACCGAACTAAAAGATAGTAAAAAGAAAAAGAAGAAGGATAAGGAAGTAAAAGCTCACCCCTTAGGTCATAATGAATGTCGAATGAGTTCGGATAACAAAGTCACATGTCCATCTTGTGAAGCGAGATTGGGAGTTCCTCGAGGTAGCGTTCCACCGTTCAAGTTCACATGCCCTAAATGTGATACAAAGATTAGAGTTGTCGAAAGTCATAAATTCTGATATTCAATCATTCTTGATTGCAATTATTAGAAATGCTGTGTGTCCAAAAGGACCGTTGACTGGGCGCATTCCTCCACGTGAGGCTTTACCCCATGGTCTCTCGATTAACTCTCCAGCCCATTCTACCTTTAGTCCATTTTCTTCACAGGTTTGCCATGCTGCTTCAACTTGACTGGTTACCGGGCAATAACAACAGATTCTGCCGCCTAATTCGAGTAGAGGCGCAACGGAATTAATTGCACCTGAGTGCTGAGGAAGATCAAGTATTATCGATTTGAATTTCGGTTTGATAGATATTATTTCATCAACAACATCTTCAATATTACCTTCGACATGATGATGCTGTGGAAATTCAGGTAAGCATGATTTTGCTCTTCGTAAATTTTCAAGTCCTACTTTTGCATGCTCTTCTCTAGGTTCAACAGTCACATGAAATCCACTGTTACCCAATACATGAGCGATATGCATGGATAACCCTCCACTGCCCAAACCAGCCTCAAGAACAGAATCACCTGAACCGATGCCCATTTTAGAAATCATCATTCCAGCATCTTTGGCACTTATGGTTTGGGCTCTTCGAACCATTGATTTACTTAATTCAGGTAATCCAATTGGTAGTCTCTTGAATGATTTATGCCCAAGTTGTATCGATTCTCCTATTTCGACCTGGCTCAAAACATCGTTTGGATTTAATACTCCGATGCCCTTTATTTTGTGCATTTTGTCCACTATTTCCACTAAAAAAATACGACCATCTTCTTGCTCAAGTGCCATCCACTCTTGGTCTTCCATGACTATGGCCAAATGTACATTTGATACAATCTTTATCCTTAATTTCCTTTTTTCACTAAAACCACGATTAAACTGGAAATAGAGGGTTTCATATACTGACTGATACCTCCTAAAAACATGAAGATGTCCGCACGCGCATTGTCACTAATCATAGTTGCTCTTTTTATTGGAAGTATTATGACTTCGTTGACGACAGATTTGAATCAAGAAAAACAACAAGAATTGGATGACTTAGCGGTTGTTTCAGAAGCGGCCTCTCCAGGTCACAATGTATTTTTACAATATATTTCTTCGGATAATTGCTATTATTGTTATACAACTGGTGGCGGCTCAGAATCTGCACATAACCTAAAAATGTCAAATCCTGATGAATTTGTTTACATCACATACATGTCTGCAAATTATGGTTCAACAAATGATGCTCGTTCAGGAAATGTCGCTCCTATTTATGCTATGAATCACTTGGGCGAATCTGGTGGTGCTCCGACAGCTTACATGGGAGACGCAGATCCTGAAATAAGTGGAAGCACAGGAGATGGAAAGAGGTATGACTCGGCATTTTCTTCTGGCGGTTCTATGGCTTCTTCAATCAATGATTACCAAATAAATGTGGTTCAATCAGTCAATCCATCGAATAGTAATAATGTAGATATTACTATGGAAGCATCATATGTTGGTTCAGGAACTGCTCCTTCGTCTACTGTTCTTTACGCAGCGGTTACCGAAGAGAATTGCGGCTATACCTACAGTGATGGAACTTATGGCCACAACTGCTGGCGAGCATGGTTGCTTAATGGAAATTCATATGCTACCACATCTGGAACAACCGGTAGTGGAAGCGGGTTTGTCACAATGGATCTATCCAAAGGAATTCACTCAGAATCATGGACAGTTCCAGCTAGTTTGGCACGTTCAAAGGGTGGCCAATCCGGAATCAATAATATGTTGACTATCGGTGCTATTTACAGCACATGGAGTACAACTTCCCACAATGCAGATGTCTTCGCAGTATCTGATAGTACAATGGGACCAAAGATGGACCTTGGCGTTTCAGATGTCACACTTTCAAACCCATCATCTCCAGATGGCTATGTTAATGGCGACCAAATCACAGTAACTGCTACTGCGAAAAACATTGGTGGATTAGATTATACCGATGGAGGTACTCTTGAGATAGTTTATCTTGATGCTGGAAACCCCGTTGTAGTCGATTCCAAACCTCTATCCAATTTAGTCCCTCAAGCGACAATGTCTCACACAGCAACAGTTGATACCTCATCATTCCCAACCAATGCATGGAATACAAAATTTGGTGCGAGACTTTCAGGTTTAACCGGTGATGGGTTGTCAAGTAATAATCTCAATGTTCAAACGATGGAACATGACAGACCCCCATTGGCTAAGCAGGCCACAGTAAGTGGAAACAATGTTATCGAGAGAGGTTCTATTTTCCAAGTTATTGCCAAAGGCTCTGCCAATGACAATGTCGATACAATCGACAGTATGACTTTCGAACTAGAAGTTTCACCTGCTGGTCAAAATTTATGGGATGGTTCTGTAGATAGTGGCGGTGAAGTAATTGTCAATGCAGGAACTACTAACGAAGGAAGAGAATATGTAATCACTCCTACAATGGAAATGACTGCTGGATGGTATGACTTACGTTCTCGAACAATTGATAGCCGTAGTCAAACCAGCGATTGGAGAATAACATCAAATGCTTTTGAACTAGCGAATGGCTTGCCAATGATTGTAGCCGAACCAGTTCCTTCAGTATTTTGTGACATGGTCACTTCAGTTGATTTGACCAACCATGTTAGCGATCCGGAAACTCCATTATCTGATTTGATAATAGACTCAGAACACCCTTCTTTCATAAGTTGGAACCCTTCAACATCAACAATTGATATCAAATTTGCATTCAGTGATGTACAAGGCTGCCCACTCGGTCAAAAGAGTATGTTAATCACTGTTGATGATGGTGGAGATTATTCCGCACAAGGAGTGCTTCCTTCAGGTACATTGAAATTTAACGTAATTGAAAATGGTCAGCCTAGGTGGAGTGGTCTACCAACACAGATTGTTGATGAGCAAGGTTCAGAGTCCGATGGAACTCTAAGACTATTGCCGTTTATCTCTGATACCGACGCTAATGGAAATTATTCAGACTCTGCAATGCTGACTTTCTCGGTTGTTGGAAATTCTAATCCAGAACTTATCGAGACTGAACTAATCGGAAACGTACTTGGTTTTGAAACAAAAACCGATGATTCAAACGGACAATCAACAATTACCGTTAGGGCATGTGACACTGACCAAGAATGCTCTGAGCAGACAGTCTTAGTCCAAATAAACCCAATCAACGATGCCCCTCGATTAGATATGACAGATATTGATATGATTACTTTGAAGGCAGGAACTCAAATGTCTATCGACTTACAGTCAAGAATAACTGACGTTGACGACTCCATACAACAAGTTACTACTTTGATTTCTTCCTCACTACCTGGAAGTGCTCAATATGTACGTTCTTCAGGAATGCTAAATCTACAATTTAGCGAAATTGGCATGCATACAGTTACAATAGAAGTAAGAGACACCTATGACGTTAACACGTATACCATTACCGTCGATGTCTTTGACTCGCTACCTTTCACTATTTCTAAGACCGACACCGGGTCAAGCTTACTTATTGCTACAGTGACAGATCTTTACATCTCTCAAACTCCTCACGTGATGATGGAATTGAGTAATAGCGCCCCTACTTTCACCTCTATGTCCGTAACTTGGACTATTTGTGGTGGAGGCGTTTGTGATGGATATTGGGGCTATGATTTAGATGTTTCAAAATCGTCTCAAGGTTGGGAAACAGACTTGAATATTCCATTACTAGGCGGTTCTGATGGTGAAATGGCAAGACCTAATGGTTATAATGAAAATGATTACTTTACTTTGAGCATCGATGCAGTCGATTCTGAAAATAATAACTACAAAACTCAAACTGCAGTAAAGTGGGATGTAATTGAATCAATACCTGCCCCATCCGATATGGACGAAGCAACTCTAAGCAAGCGAATCACAGTTCTTGAAGATAGAATCGAAGCACTTGAACTAGAAATCTCAGCCGAATCTGGAGATACTTCTGATAAGGAAGTACAATTGCAGAATCTGAAAAGCGAATATGATTTGGCTTGTCTTGATGGAAGAGTCCAATGCTCAACTGATTCTGCAAGTTCTGGTGACACTACAGATGATTCGGTAAAATCCAGTCTTGATTTCAAGGTCATTGGAATTGTAGCAGCAATTATCATAGTAGCTCTTCTTGGCGGATTATTCGCTATGAGAGGCGGAAGAGTCGAAGAGAACATTGATGGATTCAAATGGGCAGATACAACCTTACCTGCTAGTGACGCAGTAGCGAACTCAATGTATGGTGGAACTCAACAAATGTTCCAACAGCAAGTTAACTACCAACAGCCAGTACAGAGTTCTGCTTATGCGTCTGCTTATCATCAACCAGCACCAGTTCCAACTCAGCCTGTCGCACCAATAATTCCTGCTTCTGGACCACCATTGCCACCAGGTGGACTACCATCAGGATGGACTATGGAACAGTGGAATTATTACGGTCAACAGTACTTAGACCGAATGAATCACCAATGAGGTAGGAAATTTACAATTATTTTTGTATTGTAAACCCATAAAGGGGAGTAGTGTGGAGGAATAGATGTGTCGGATGATTCAGTAGACGTGCCCGAGGCCGCCGAAGAGGAGGTCACCATATGGGCTCCAGAGCCCACAGGCAATGACGATGTGTTGACTGAAAGTGTCAAAGATTGGATTAGTTCCGTGAATTTTGAGACTACTGAAGATGTTCCAATTCCTGAGAATTTGGTGGATCAAGTAATTGGCCAAGAAGCAGGTTCAACCGTCATTAGAAAAGCTGCAGAACAAAGAAGACATATGCTGATGATAGGTGACCCAGGAACTGGGAAATCAATGCTTGCAAGGTCTATGACTAATCTTCTTCCTAGAGATGTTCTTGAAGATGTACTAGTTTACCCGAATGAGGACGATGAGAATGAACCACGAGTTCGTTGTGTACCTGCATCTCGTGGAGAGAGAATCGTAAAAATGCAAAAAGAAGCCATCAAGCAACAAAGAGAACGTTCTCAAAAGATGCTATTGATAGCATTTGCAGCAATTGGTTTCCTATTGGTCATCGCTACTCTTCAAAGTGGAGATATAATCACTCTGCTGTTTGGTGGTTTCCTACTAATGTTTGGATATATGTTTATTCGAGGTAGACTTGGTGCATCAGATGAAGGTAGAATTCCAAAGGTATTAGTGAAACATGACCCTAATGAACTACCACCTTTCGTAGATGCTACTGCTACTCTATCAGGCTCACTTCTTGGCGATGTTAGACACGACCCTTTCCAATCGGGTGGTATGGAAACTCCTGCTCACGATAGAGTCGAGCCAGGGGCTATTCATCGCGCTCACAAAGGTGTGCTGTACATCGATGAGGTAAACCTTCTAAGACTCGAAGAACAACAAGCATTGCTAACTGCCATGCAAGAGCGAGCATTCCCAATATCAGGTCGCTCTGAAAGGTCATCAGGTGCACTTACAAAGACCGAACCAGTTCCATGTGACTTCATACTGATCGCTGCCGGAAACCTAGATGCTATTCAAGGAATGCACCCTGCTCTTAGAAGCAGAATTCGAGGTTATGGTTACGAAGTATATGTAAACTCAGAGATGCCGGATACCTCTAAGAATCGTCGAAGATTGATTAGATTCATTGCCCAAGAAGTTGTAAGAGACCTTGGGACCTCTAGGGAAATACCTCATTTTGACAAGAGTGCAGTTGCTATGATTCTTCGAGAAGCACAAAGAAGAGCCGGCCGCAGAGGTAAGTTGTCTCTAAGATTGCGTGAATTAGGCGGACTGGTTAGAATAGCTGGAGATTTAGCCGGTGAAGAGGGTTCATCTTATACTACATCAGCACATGTTCTGGGTGCAAGGAATATTGCCAAACCATTGGAACAGCAAGTTGCTGATAGAATGATTGAGAGACGTCGTGATTATTCATTAATTGTCAATTCAGGAGAAAGAATTGGCCGTGTCAATGGTCTTGCAGTATTAGGTGCTAATTCAGGATTATCTGATTTTAGTGGAATCATGCTACCAGTCGAAGCATTGGTTACACCTTCACTTGGTGGCGGTGGTAAGATTCACGCTACTGGTGGTTTATCTGACTTAGCAAAAGAGAGCGTTACCAATGTAAGTGCAGTGATTAAGAAATTGACCGGTAAAGATATTTCAGATTATGATATTCACATTCAATTTGTTGACACCCATGGTGTCGATGGAGATTCGGCCTCAATTACGATTGCTACAGCGATAATTTCAGCACTCGAAGATATACCAATTCGTCAAGATTTAGCCATGACTGGCTCTCTATCAGTTCGTGGAGAAGTTCTTCCTATCGGTGGAGTTACTGCTAAGATAGAGGCAGCAGCAAGTTCTGGTATCAAGACTGTAATCGTTCCAAGAGCAAATATGCAAGATGTTCTTTTAGATGATAAATATCAAGAGATGGTCGAAGTTATTGCGGTAGATTCCCTAGATGAAGTAATGCAACAAGCACTGATTAAGCATGAACACAAAGAGAGTTTAGTCGAACGACTCACATCAGTAATTGATATCTTAACACCTGAAGTCAGTAAAAAATCACCATCAGCTTGACCTGCTGGGCCGTCTATTCTAGCGCTGATTAAAATGGCATAGCATTTGGCATCAAAAGGAGGGGAACGGATGTCAAACACTCAACGCGATGCTAGTAAGGGTGCATTATTGGTACTCTTTTTGGTAACTATGATCGATTTAATCGGTTTTGGTATCGTAATTCCATTTTTGACTTATCTTGTTGAAGACCTTGCGGATTCGCAAGGCATTGTTGAAGTTGGAATATGGGTCGGTATTTTGATGACCTCATATTCAGCAGCACAATTCCTATTTTCACCAATTTGGGGTTCCATTTCTGATAGAATTGGAAGAAGACCTGTACTGATGATTGGACTGGTTGGAAACACAGTATTCTTCACAATGTTTGGCCTTGCTAACACGCTTTTAATCGCTCTAGTGGCACGGTTTTTGGCAGGTGTATTTAATGGNAATATAGCAGTTGCACGTGCATATATTGGAGATGTTAGTACTCCCAAACAATTAGCGACAAGAATGGGGTTGATNGGAGCAGCATTTGGACTTGGTTTNACNATTGGACCNTTTATTGGAGGGGAATTATCNGACCCTGCATCCAAATGGAGTGCATTTGAATCGACTATTTTTGAAACTTATCCCTATCTTTTGCCATGTATTGCAGCAAGTGTTCTGTCACTACTTTCATTAATTGTTGCCTACAAAAATCTCCCCGAGTCTTTACCTGTTGAATTACGTAGCAAGAAATCAAATATGGATTTGATTAGTAGATTCAAATCATCTTCAAGAAATATTGCTTCGACATTATTTAGTGGGTCAATTTCAGTAGTCATTTGGATGACTATGTTATTTGTTTTTGGATTTACCATAATGCATGCTGTATTCATTTTATACACAGGCATGGATGTATCTAGTGGAGGACTTTCATTCAATGANGCACAAAATGGTAGAATATTTGCGGTGATTGGTATAGCGGGTATTTTGACACAAGGNATTCTAATCGGGCCACTATCAAGAAAATTTGGCTCAAGAAGATTATTACCAATTTCCTGCTTAATCACAGGTTTAGGNCTTACACTAATTCCTTANACNGAACCCGAATATGCCTTCATACAACTTGGNATGGTATCTATCTTAATCGCTGTTGGAAATGGTATTTTCCAACCATCCTCATCAACCATCCTAACTACCTTGGCTAAGGATAACGGTTTGGAACTTGGAGTGGTTATGGGTGCNCAAGAGTCTGTCAGTGCATTTTCTAGAATTCTAGGACCTTTGACAGGTGGNTTTGTATGGGTTTTAACAGTCAATAAATCTGCGCCATTTGATTATCACACAGCATTCCATCTATGCGGTCTACTAATGGTGCTGGCAGCAATAATTTCTCTAAAGATAGTCAAACCACAGGAACAAATCTCCAGTGAAGAATGATCAAAGTACTTCGGTAAGAATCTTTTCGAGTTCAGTATTAATCATCAAGATTAAGGTTCCAAATTCTGGAGGAATATTTGGGTCTTCATATAATTCCTCTAGTTTAGATTGTGACATTGCAATCCTAACGTCTAATTTCTTAGCCTTGTTCAAAAGCCACTGTTCGCATGCTTCCTTGGCTTGTCGACGAATATTTCGTGGAACTTTNGGGTCNTCAATTTGGTTGATTACTGTAGCAACTTGCTGTAGTCGGGTTTCAATATCCATATAAACACCTCAATCCTCAATAAACTCACCTGTTGGGTGGCCGTCTTTAAGTTCATTGCCGGCTAGGGCGNNNTATGNGACTAACCACAGAGTCTATTCTAGGTTGGACAAGGATNTCGGTNTTGATTNTNGCNATGGGNTGGGCTGCTTGGATGGACCATAAGNATNGNAGNGTCGGAAATGAACACTGGATNGTTTGGGTNAANCCNGCATTATTNTTGTGGGCNNTNGANTTNATNGCCCANGAAGCNGANTGGACAATNTTNCTAACAGCNTCCGCNGTAGTNGCCTATGCNTCNACNTCNATAATTGGNAGGCCNACANTNANTGANATATTNTCAGGNANNAAGATNGATTTNNTNGTNAGTTCNTGGTATGTTNTNTCNNTAGCAGGNATNATTGGNGGCTCNNTGAAGTATGGNGATGTNAGTCCTNTNGANGTNTTNGTNGGNNATGNAACNGGTTCAGCAGCACTNTGGTGGNGTACTNTANCNGGATTGNTNACNATTCTAATAATCGACTTAGCATGGAGATTTAGATTGATTCATGGCGGGGCTGATGCTAAGGCTTTGATGCTTGTCGCTATACTAATTCCTAGCTGGAAGACTATGCCGCTAATGTCAGATAAAACCAGTGACTCTCTAGTAGCATTGCCTCCATCATTGGCTTTACTAATGTGGGGTGGTTTGACATTTATTTTGATCCCATTGATACTTTTAATTAAGAATATCCTCAATTCTAACATTTCCTCGTTTACAGATTTGAAACTGTCGTGGCATGCAAGTAAAATGAAGTTGAGTAAGGTAAAAGATAGTCATGTATGGTTGCTAACATCGATTATTCAATTACCTGATGGGAGTTCAAAAGTTTATCATAAATCGAGAGCACCAAGAAGGACACCTTCCGATGAAGAGTTAGATAATTCGATAAAAGAGTTAGAAAATTTTAATGTAGAAGAGGTTTGGATAAGTTATAAATTACCACTATTNGTATTCTTATTCCCAGCAATCATTCCATTAGCATTGNTGGGTGATCCAATTTCTTACATCATGCCACTGATAGGGCTTTGAAGAGANTAGAAGAATCAAATTCCCTTTCTTTCGATGTTCTTAGGTCTAAGTCCCTTGTAAGAACACTTGCGGCATCGNACAGCGCGGAAAGCATTACGTGCATTACACTTCATGCANATCTTGCGACGAAGCATTCTATTTTCAGCCTCAGGAAAGCGTCCCATGGAGTCTGCGACCAACTACCCCTATTTAATCACAACCAAATCATTGAAGCGTATTGAAACATGATTCATGTTCTTTTTCAGTATTATTCAAACACTTGGTCCTCGAGCATCTGCCATGCGCATAGTGCGGCTGCCGGGNATACACCATGATTCCAATGTNGTCGTACTGATAGGTAGTGCTGGAAAATTACTNATAGATTCAGGGACTTCGTGGTATCAAAGTCTTCAGATTGAGAGAATATTAGGAGTTTTAGGGAATGATAAATTAGACCGAATTTTACTTTCTAATCGTAGATTTCCTTGTTCTGGTGGTGCTAAACATATTTCTCAACATTTTGATGATTGTCCAGTACATATTCACAAAGATGGCCAAGCATCATTAGAATCAGGAGACTTTTTCACAACTTGGGCAAACCGGTTTGATTCAGATATGCCATCTGTTGAAACAACCGAAATTTCNGATGGAGAATTATTTATTCTTGGTAATGGCCAAGTTTCAGCAATATCTCTACCTGGTCATAGTTCCGATTCAATGGCATTTTATATTTCAGAAAAAAAGATGCTCATTGCTGGTGCACTGATTCCTAGAGCAGATAGACCTACACGGTGGGATCTACCAACTGGCTGTCTTACTGATTTAGTAGATAGTTTGAAACTGGTCAAATCAATGGATTTGGATTCATTAGTTCCTCTTCAAGGTCCTGCCATAAAGGGTAAGAAACATATCCAAGAAGTATTGAAGAGACATATTGATTTCTTCAAAAATTGTGTTGAAAATAAAGGCGTTGTACCTAAGTCTTGGCCTAGGCCAGCACAAACCGCGATTTGGAATACGCCAAGCCCTCCATGGCCCCTTGAAGAAAGAGAAGAAGCTTAAGCAATAAGTGGCATATCGAGTAATCTTGCTTCAGGAATTCCACCTTTTTCATGTTGAACTTTTAGTAATCTTGCACGTCTATTATCTCTCTTTGTCTGCTTTTTATTGAATATTTTATTTTGGTCATGATGCTCTATCTCATTTCCTGTCCAATCAAAAACATATCTNGACCATCCACTTTGAATTATTATATTGCTCTCATTACATCTTATGCTTGTGACCGCCTTTTCCAAGGAGAAGAGTAGTATTTTATTCCCAGGTACTTCTTTTCCAAGAGTCCAAATGTCGCCACTTGAAGTTCCNACAATCACCTTGTCAGAGGTGGTGCTAACTGCACAAATAGCTCGAATACTTGNAGAATTTAAGCAATATTTGTCCAATATGTCTAGCATGGGGATGCTGATGTGAACTATGTTTCCTTGAGTATCTCCGCACCACACCGATTCACATTTGCCACTTGGCCCACCTACTGCAAGTAATGTTGTGACGGGATATTGTAGTCTGATATTTCTTCGAGTACCTTCACTTGGTCTCCAACTTATCATACCGTCATCCATTGCCGCAATATAGCCTTCTGGGAGTACTAAACTTCTAATCACTACTCTGTTGTTCATNNACAAAATGTATTGCCGTAGGTAGGAGTAGTTTTCTTACACCCGTAATTAAAAACTGAAAGTGAAATCAATAAGNATCATCGGACTTATTTTCTTTCTTCCACTTTCNGTANCAACTCTTACAGACTCNNACTCGNCCTTTNGTAGNAGTATAGTTTCCNCTACCCCACATTTCNATGGCGTTNTCTATNGATAGTGANCTTCCNCCAAAACTCTTGTCNGCGAATTTTTCACANCCTTTGANGGCACAAGGNAGTTCTCCTTCCTTNGATTTATTNCCCTTNGNACCATCTTTTTTGTCNCCATCTGGATTGTGCTTTCTAGCCTTNGCCTTGAATCCCATGGTNATCCGANCAAANAGCGATTCATCAAGTTTAGGGTNTTATTGCTTGGAAACTTCGCCTAATTTNTCTAANANNCCTTCGAANATNTTCAATAANCCNCGNAGTGTNACCTCNGAAATATTGGCCACAGAACANACNTCGGCTTGAGTNCTTGAAGTTCCTGAATCNGATGCAGATTTATAGATNAATGCTGCTGCNACGCCCATTGGCTTTTTNCCTTGCCAAATATCTTCATGNGGTTGAATCTTAGACCATANATGNTTGACTTGNGTATGGATNTTTGGNGGNANTTGNAAATCNGAAATGAATTTNTCGAANTACTTGTCAGGGGAAGTAATNTTGTGAAGATTNAATTTNCNAGATACTTGNCTNATNAGACGAGANAGTTCTTTTTCNGCAANCNCATATGNTTCNGCAATNTCNGGNATTTGTCTTGGTAAGTCTTCTTCTCTNGCCACTAAGTATGTNCANGCNGCGGTAACTCCAGCAATTGAACGNCCGGTGACGAAACCTTCACCNCTCAACTTTCNGTAGAGNCTNGCNGTTTCTTCTTGCAATGACTTTGGTAGGTCNGAGCGGTCTCGNATCATNTGATTTGCNTTTACCAAATTTCTCTCNCGNCTNTTACGAGTTTTNGAACGTTCATCGATNACTCTNCTTCTACGCCANTCTCTGCGAGCTTGTGAGTTCAAACCNTGNCTTGCCGCTGAACCTGTNTTCANGTCTTTNACATCNATAGTTGTGTTGAGNCCTTTNTCNGCAAGAGTGTAAGTNGTTGGTTGACCAACTCTNGANCGGTCTTGTGAGTTNTCTCTATTGGTCCATTCNGCTCCTGGGTCNATNACGTTNTCTTCGACNACNAGTCCNCATGANTTACANGCNATNTCNCCTCTTGATTGGTCTAATTGCCAATCTACGGCGCCACATTCCTCGCAAGGTCTTGTGTGTCCGTCAAGTACTCTTCTGTTTGGATCTATCAACCCATAATCCCTTGGGACGGATGCTGATGAATTGTCTTGTGTTCTCTTTTGGCTTCTGCTTGTCATCTACTCAACTCCTCGTTATGTAGTCAATGTCGACCATATATAAACCCATGCATTATTATTTAAACAAATAAACGGGTGCATGTTCACTGTAAGTGGTTATACTATGGTCTCTTCGACAATACTAAAGAAGATTGAATTGATATAAAAAAGATTGTTTATCTCATAGGCTAAATGTGTGAGAAAATGAACTTGATTTCTAATCATTTCAATGGCATAGTTCAAAGACGGTACGCGGATGGGTAGGGTTGAGAGATATGCCAGCAACTGTAATTTTAGGTGCACAATGGGGCGATGAAGGAAAGGGCAAATTGGTTGATAGACTTGCAGAACAAGCAACTTGGGTTGCTAGATTTCAGGGTGGAAATAATGCAGGCCATACCGTCGTTCTTGGTGAGCAGGTTCTCAAGTTCCACCTCTTGCCTTCAGGAATTACCAGAAAAGAGTGCAATTTAATTCTTGGAGATGGAATGGTAATCGACCCTTGGGTTCTGAACAAAGAACTGGTGGATTGGAAAGAATCCTCTGGTGAAGACCCACGTGGAGACAGATTATTCATCAGTGAAAGAGCACATATTATCTTGCCTTATCATTGTTATATGGATAGTCTAGACAAGAAAATTGGAACTACTGGGAGAGGAATTGGACCTACTTATGCAGATAAAATCAATAGAATCGGACTTCGTTTTGGCGATCTATCTGAAGTTGATGGTGACTTAGAATGGGCATCATCTAGTAGCGAGCGAATGAATGCTTCACTTGAAGCGGCTGGTTCCTCAGAAAGAGTTTCAGCAGAATCTTTGCTTGAAGATGTCAAATGGATTTGTGAAAATTTCTCATCATCTATTGCTCACACTGGTTTGATGTTAGATAATGCTTTGAAACTTGGAGAGCATGTAATCCTTGAAGGTGCTCAGGGCTGTTTATTAGATATCGACCAAGGTACTTTCCCTTATGTTACATCCTCGGTCACTTCAAGAGGAAATTCTTCTCACGGAGCAGGAATTCACCCTGGTCACGTAGAAGAAGTAATTGGAATTACCAAGGCTTACATCACCAGAGTTGGAAATGGAGCAATGCCCACAGAACTTCTAGATGAAGTCGGTGACCATCTAGGTACAGTAGGTCATGAATTTGGAACTACCACTGGCCGTAAGAGAAGATGTGGATGGTTTGACGCAGTTGTAATGAGGCATGCTCACAGAATAAATGGCTTTACAGGACTGGCTTTGACAAAGTTAGACGTACTTGGTGGATTAGATGAAATCAATTTTTGTGTGGCCTATGAGTTAGATGGTAAAGAAATCAGAGAAATGCCATCCAGCGCTTCTGCACTCGCCCGATGTAAACCGATATACGTCACTGTTCCGGGATTCCCATCTCACTCTTTGAGCGAATGGTTGGGTATCGCTAAGAAGGCAAACGAAGATGGTATGGGATTCAAAGCCCTTCCTGCAGCAGCACAACATTACATAAAACAAATCGAAGCATTAGTTGGTGTTCCTTGTTCAAGCGTTGGTGTTGGGCCAGACCGTGATGCAACAATTGACCGTATAGATTGATTATTTCATTGATAAGTATCAAAAGGAGTGGACACTCCCGTGGAAAATAGGGGCGTTTAGCTCAGTTGGAAGAGTGCTTGGTTTGCAACCAAGATGCCGGGGGTTCAAATCCCCCAACGTCCACCACCCCTCTCGAGTTCAAACCCATCATATGCTGTACTGCATCTATTTCGCTGATTAGAGTTCAAACCCCTTTGGCGTTTTAACCACTTAGGCTGAACAGTTTCTTCCGAAGAAATTGTATTGGATAATTCGAACGCTTTGTCAAAAGCAACCTTCTGTGATTTAGATGG
>NHGH02000037.1 GCA_002172355.2 Euryarchaeota archaeon TMED132 | reverse complement strand
TCCTCTTGTCGATGAATCGGAACCGGAGCTAGAACCAGAACCAGAACCAGAACCAGAACCAGAACCAGAACCAGAACCAGAACCAGAGCCAGAACCAGAACCAGAACCAGAACCAGAGCCAGAACCAGAACCAGAGCCAGAACCAGAACCAGAACCAGAACCAGAACCAGAACCAGAAACATTTGTCAGTGTAGCGGAACAATTTATTGAGGCAGATGCAGACAAAGATGGTACATTATCTGTAGAGGAACTCTCTAAGGCTACAGGGTTATCAATAGAAGAGACCCAAGAATTACATGCCAAAGCGGACGTAGATAATGATGGCTCTTTATCGCTTTCAGAAGTTATGGCATCACCCGCAGGTGAAAAATTATCTTCCCTACCTAGGCCAATATCGCCTGTACGTAAGCCTGTTAACAAAAGAGAACCTGTACCCCCTCAAGAAGTTATAAATCAGCAACCAATTATACAGCCCCCTCAACAACCGATTCAACAACACCCTCAATATCCTCAACCTCAGCCCCAACCAATTCAAAGGCCTCAACCGATTAATCAACAACCTTGGAATCAACCAGTTCAACCGACTATTCGTTCTGGAGTATTATGTAGAGGCTGTGGTATTGGTCTTGACCCCTATTGGCGACATTGTCCAGTA
Source organism: Euryarchaeota archaeon TMED132 (assembly GCA_002172355.2). Classification (GTDB taxonomy): domain Archaea; phylum Thermoplasmatota; class Poseidoniia; order Poseidoniales; family Poseidoniaceae; genus MGIIa-L1. The sequence goes on along the minus strand of NHGH02000037.1, from coordinate 11,041 downwards.
TGTGGTGGACAAAACCTTGGTTGATCATAGTTCAAGTATGAACTTTCCATCATCAAGAATTTGTGTATCATCAAGCCATACACTAGGAGATTTCAATACTCCGGGAATATGAATTCCTACAGATGAGCTACCTCCCAATGCAGTATTATCTCCAATAGCAATATAGCACGTACCAAGTCGCTTTTCATCTTCCAGAACATTGCCCCCCAATCTAGCTTGATCATTTATTCCAAATCCGAATTCGGCGATAGTCCAAACATTTTCTCTATCTTTGGAACGAAGTTTTCTAGCAACTTCCCCAAATTCTTGTCGGATGTTAGCCGCAGTAGTTCCACCTTTGACATCGATTACAATTCCATTTTCAATTTCTAATTCAATTTCTTCATTTAGAAGAGTAGCATCCCAAGAACCGTCGATTATCACTTTTCCATTCATAGAACCTTCTCTAGGCATAATAAATGCTTTGCCAGCGGGTAGATTTGTAAGCATCTTAGGACGATTACAGATTCCATTATCATCCAACTTCCAATCTCTCCAATTAACTTCAAAGGTAATGTCAGTACCTTGTTTAGATTTGACATTGATGATTCTTCTTCTTCTAAGATATGGACCAAGGTTACTGATTTTTCTCTTAATTTCATTGAAGTTAGCCGACATTCCTCCATGGGTGAACATCTCTTCGGTCATACCCGGCATTGTAGCAACACGCGCTCCTTCTTTCAATGCCTGCCTTATTGCTTTAGTGTGAGTCAAAGAATACCTTGTAGGTGCAAGAATAACTTGTTGTTGCCGCATTAAACTTGCAACAGGAGAGGGAGGTTCTTCACCATGGTGTCGACCTTTGGGCATTACAATTAGTAATACTCTTTCNGAACGGTTAGTAACCGCTTCGTGTAAAGCTTGTCCAATTTCTCCNGTGGTAGGGTCACAAACAATGAGGACATTTTCTCCTCTTCTTATGTCCATACATGTTTCCACAACCATCTTTGCNCTGGTAGCAAGTAGTTGCTCTCNGGANAGTTCGGAATCAGATTCNATTNTTTTGGAGGATTTTCCTGTTGATTTATTAATTACAGATTCAACGACATCTTCTAAATCGCCATCCTCAATATCAGGGTTGTCAGCATCTTTTGCTTCAGATGACTTGCCCATGATAGCCGGATAAAGTAGTCAGTCTTGAATGTGTGGCCGTAATCATAAGTTTATTTTTGCAAGAATTATGAAAGTATTGATGAATCACCGGCTTGTCCCAAAGGTATGGACGATTATGAAGAATTTATTTCAAGAGTTAAAGATATTCACAAAATCGGAGCACTGCAAGGTCACCTTGGTTGGGACCAAGAAACGATTATGCCTGCTAAAGGTGCTCAATCAAGAGGAGAAATACTTTCTTGGCTCGCCAAAGAACAACATTCACGAACTATAGACCCATATTTGGGTGAATTGATCGAAAGGTTGTCGAATAAAACAGACCTTAACCAAGACCAAAAATCAAATTTGAAAGAAATTAAGCGAAGATACCAAAAAGCAAAAAAATTGCCTTCAGATTTCGTGGCACAGTTTGCTAAGACTAAGTCAGAGGCCCTGTTATCGTGGCAACAAGCAAGAGCAGAGTCGGATTTTTCAATGTTTCAAGAGAAACTCCAAGACTTAGTCGATATGACCAAAAAGAAAATCGAATATTATGGTGTTGAAACAACNCCTTACGATGTATTATTGGATGAGTTCGAGGTTGGAATGACCGTTGATGATTATGACCCACTTTTTGATGGATTAAAGAAACGATTAGTACCTTTATTACAAAAAATCATCAATGCCAAAAAGAANAATCCAGACCCTCAACTACCAGAAGGAATNGAATTCTCGATTGAAGGCCAAACCGAATTTTGTACCAAGGTTTCACAGGCTATGGGCTTTGACTTTGAAGCAGGAAGAATGGATGCATCGACCCACCCTTTTTCTGCCGGTTTATGGCCAGGAGATACAAGGTTTACAACTAGGTTTGATGAAAAAGACCCATTCTCATGTCTATATGCAGTGATGCATGAAACGGGTCATGCGCTGTATGAACAAGGTCTTTCACCTGAGCATTCTTTTACTCCTAGAGGAGATGCGGTTTCACTTGGAGTTCATGAATCACAAAGCAGATTTTGGGAAAACCAAATTGGTAGAACNCCNTCNTTTTGGCAGGTAGCATTACCTTGGTTCAAGGAGCAATTCCCTCACTCTCCTGACTGGAGTCCAGAAGACTTGAATAAAATCGCCAACAGTGTNACACCTGGTTTTATTCGAGTTGAAGCAGATGAAGTAACATATAACTTACATGTAATGCTAAGGTATGAAATAGAGAAAAAAATCTTCAATGAAGGCCTAAAGGTTGAAGATTTGCCTAAGGTTTGGAATTCTATGTTTGAGGAATGGTTTGATATTCAAGTGCCTAATGACACCTTAGGTTGTCTACAAGATATTCATTGGTCAATGGCTGCCTTCGGTTATTTCCCAACTTACACNCTAGGGAATCTATATGCCTCACAATTATTACAAGCCATGTCACAGGAACTCGGAGATATCGACGAAATAATTCAATCGGGTGACTGGTCTAGTTTACTTGATTGGTTGAGGCCTAAAATACATCATCAAGGTAGTAAATGGACACCTAGTGAACTAATAGAAAATGCAACAGGAATGCCACCTTCTCCTGAACCCTTCTTACAGTATGTTGAAGAAAAGTATTCCAATCTGTATAACTTAGATTAATTATTCNTCAGAACCNTCGTCNGAACCGATCATNGATTCCATTCTNGCAGTTAATTCNTTAATTGCATCCATCAAATCATTAGTTCTGTCATCTTCNTTATCNGTTCCAAANGAAATNCCNAGCATTGTAATCATTGCNCCAGCNAACATNGTNAATGCTGGCCAATAAATNTCAGATGCAGTCATNTNTCCATCNGCTTGTATTCCGCCCCAAATTGCTCCAATAATGAATACNACAAATCCAATAATNATTTGTTGATATCCGCTTCCAAGTGTTTCTTCTAATCCTTCGCTCATAATANTTGTCTCCNCATNNTGATTATTNNACAGNGACTTTTAATCTATTTCCCTATTTTTTGCTNAAAATAAAGGTTTTACTATTTCCAAGGGCCCATCAAGATAGGTTTNCCAATAGTTCCTGCTTCAACNAATANCTTTCCTTTNTGTCCAGTGATTTGGTTTCTTTCAAAGACAGGTATTCCGTCTACAACTGTCAAAACAGGCCATCCTACTAATTCTCTTCCAGCAAAAGGATTCCAACCAACTCTAGTCCAAGCATCCTCATCTTTAACAACTGCACTATGATTCATATCTACAAGAACAATATCTCCATCATATCCTTCCTCGAGTTTTCCTTTGCCAATCATTTGGTAACAGTCTGCAACATTTGTTGACATCCAGCGAACCACATCTTCTAAAGTACACTTTCCTTCATTTACATTGGTCAACATAACCGCTAGTGAGGTTTCAACTCCAGGCATTCCACTTGGTGCCTCGGGGAAGCCTTTGGATTTTGCTTCAAGGGTGTGAGGAGCGTGGTCAGTAGCGATACATTGGATAGTTCCATCGACTAATCTATTCCACAGTCTTTGTCTATCAGCAGAATACCTAATCGGTGGATTCATTTGTAATCTAACCCCCTGTTCATCAACATCAGTCTCGTCAAAAGTTAGGTGTTGTGGTAGAACTTCAGTAGTAATAATNGGGTANTGTTCAGTTTTTGATGGAAGTTTACAATAGTCGGCCAAATAGTCAGCTTCAATGCCTGAGGTTAGATGAAGAATATGTAATCTATGGCCGGTCTTAACCGCTAATTCAACCGATAGTTTAGTCGCTAATAGGGCAGTGATATCATCTCTGTAATATGCATGGGCAGCAACATCTGTACGTCCCTTAACCAATTTTCTACGTTCATTCATTCTGTCTTCATCTTCAGCATGAACCGCAATTANTCCCGCTGTTTCAGTAAAGATTCGTTCAAGTGCAACTTTATCAGAAACCAGCAGAGTACCTGTTGANACACCCATGAAAATTTTGATGCCACAAATCCCTGGTATNGCAATCGGATTATCTCGAGTACCTACCGCTTCCTGTAAATCTTCGACATTNTCCTCGGTNGCNCCAATAAAGAAGCCATAATTAGTTANGCATTTTTGTGCCGCAGTNTCNAGTTTACCNTGCATNCCCTCAAGANTTGTGATAGATGGNNCGTTATTTGGCATATCCAAGAAAGATGTNATTCCACCACTTGCAGCAGCNGCTGAACCACTCCCNAGNTCTTCTTTATCAGGTTGCCCAGGGTCTCTAAAATGNACTTGNGGGTCAATACAACCAGGNAATAGATGAAGNCCNGTNCCATCGACAAACNTTTCNNNGTCCANACTTTCNAANGCNCCNGNNTCNGCAATTTCAGNAATNATNCCATCNNTNATTCNNAAATCTCCGATTTTAGTTGCATTTGGNAGNACCATTGTNGCGCCGCAGATTAGTAAATTNCCGTTGTTTTCCATCTTAATCAATACCTTGCATNTCTACCCAATGAATGAACTTTGAGGTTGTTAGCNCCGCCTTGCATCCTTAGGACGAAAAGCATTNCACACNTCATCATTCATGTCNATATATGGNCCNCCAAGCAAATCAATGCAATAAGGAACTGCTTGCCAAATTTTNTCAATNGTNTCTCGTATTGCTTTAGGCCTNCCTGGTAGATTGAAGATCAAACAATTNCCTCTAGTNCCNCCNACNTGTCTTGAAAGGATAGCNGTNGGNACATATTCCAGTGAAATATATCTCATCTGTTCGCCAAANCCATCCAATATTCTNTCNCAAACTGCNATAGTTGCTTCAGGNGTGACATCTCTTTTNGCAGGCCCAGTTCCNCCAGTAGTTACAATNACATCACAACCAATATCNTCGGATAANTCNANCAATGTTTGTTTGATAATCGATAAATCATCTGGTATACATCTGTAGATTANTTCAGCNGGNCTAGTNAGTGCTTGNTNAAAGAATTGNAAAATTGCAGGACCTCCTTNATCNANATATTCNCCANTACTCGCTCTATCNCTNACTGTGATAATACCTAATGTGGCNTTATCNCCACANGTATCTTTAGAGCCACTGATGACAGTATTGGCTTGCAAGCTNATCACCTATGCTCAGTTTTCGCCATACTTTGCATGAACGTCAGCATGGAAATTATCTAGCAAAGTATCTTCAAANAACTCAGTNTGTCTTCTAACCTTTGTAGACCTTATGTGAAGGAATGCNGCTCCAATNAANACNATGATAATNAGTGGAATNACAGCTTCNAGTTTATACTGGTGCATGAANTTAACAATTCCTTCTGCAGTATAAGCCCAAGTNACTGAAGCAATAGCNCCGCCNATNAAAGTTGCAGCNANAACTCTTGNGAATTGCATTCTAGACAAAAGACCTAGCATAGCNCCNACNANAACNCCNGATGCCATGAATGGAATCCANACGAANACAATTANTCCCCAGAATCCCCATTTATTGATCATCTCACGCTTTTCATTAGCCATATATTCTACAGTTGAAAGTGTATTNCCTAGGAATTTNGTTTGCAACATCTTGCCACCAAGNCCGTCTTGCTTTGCAACNGCAACGATTCTATCATCNTCNTTACCNCCACTTTCNACTCGACCTGCACCNGAGCGGTCTGCTAGAGTTGAAATTTGNTTTCTNGCCTTTACAATTAATTCTTGGCTACCTAGNAGGTCTTTGTTTCGNTCAGAAATNTATCTNTANAANTCAACTTCAACTTCATCTGTTGTTTTCTTAAATCTNAAGAAAGCAAATTTNTGNGTAGGTCGATAAATCACTGAAACAAAAATNACNCTATCATCGCTGGTAACAACAGCNCCTTCCATCTNNACATCGCTTCTNCGAGTGAAGAAAAGGTCTAGACTATCTCGAACTTCGTCTTCAACTCTAGAAAGAGTATGAAGTTCNGAAAAGAAACTAGAATAATCCTGNTCATCTTCTANNTCTGCACCTTCCGCNCCAGTNCCNATTCCAACNCCNCTATCAAAGTCAATNGCTTGATTTATNCCAATNGTTCTAACNGTNAGTTGAACNGGTTTGAATACNCGGAANATTGCNAANTCTTCTAANATTTCTCGAAGAACTTCAGCACGNACATCNTTGCTNTCNGAGAGGGTTGCATCCGTATTTTTATACGGTACCATTATGTCAATGGAAAGCTCACGCGACTCAATTTTATACAACTCCCAGTCCACTAATATGTTCAAACGTTTAGCGGTTTTATTCAAAGAATCTTCAACTAGGCGAGATATATGGGTTCTAGATAATACGTCATCGGTATCTTGGTGGTATATTTTGTACATTATTGGATAGACGACAAGTAATGTGACTGCAGATAGTGAAAGAGAAATGAAAGCCATCCACCATGCAGGTATTCCAGCAGTCCCACCGGTGAGCATTGCGGTTTCTCTTCCTCCACCTAATTCAGCAGCCATGAGAATGTATCCCCAGTCTCCTAAGTCCTTGGTTGTCCAACATGTTCGACTTCCTGAATCAGTAATTCTTACTTCGCTTTTTGTATCAGAGTCTACAAATGGTAAGAATGAGAAAAATCCACCATCATTGATTTCCAATTCAAAGCCTATAGTTTTACTAATTTTTTCTCCGTCTTCCACTACGCTAGCATTAGTAATATCGCTATTATTGAAAATAGTAACTTCGAAATATATTTGATATTCTCCGACTCCTAGAGTTTCATATGGTGCTTGAAAGTTAGACCTTCCATCTTTTACTTCTTTGACCATTTCTTCACTAATACCAGCCCAGTCATTGTCTATTTCAGTGATTGAGTAGTTCATCATGGCAAAGCCATCGACAAGATTATGCCCTGCTAATGCGAAATATTCCAAATCATTCTCTGGGTATATGTGTATCCATGGAGTTTCTTCAATATCTTCACATTCTTCTCCAGTATCCAGGAATGTTTGTGATGCTTTGTGGTCTAGGGTAGTTGAAGAACCAAAGATACCACTTGACATACAAAATATGACCAAGGCAAATAATGCTCCATAACCAAAACCAGCGAATAACACATAATCTTCTTTGTTGGTTAGGAATCGTTTCTTTTGACTTTTGGAGCGACGGCGTCTAATTTCGCCAATTTCTTTAGCGACTTTATCACGCGCCTTTTGCTCAACATCGACCTCTGCGATGTTGTCGGCGGCATCAATCATTTCATCGCCCATGACGCGCAGAAAGGTCACTAGCACATGAACCCAACGATTGATAAATTATGCAAGTATCCAAAAATCGCTAAAAATAGGACAAATTGGTGGGTAGGGCCGGACTTGAACCGGCGACCTCAGCATCTTCAGTGCTGCGCTCTCCCAACTAAGCTACCTACCCAGTAATCGTGGCGATGACAACTGGCATTTCAAGCCTTCCGAAAAAAGAATGTCCTAAATGTTCATTCAATACCATCTAAAATGGCTACCTGTGCTTCGAATAAAGCCTCTAGTCCAGCGTCTGCTTGTGAAAGTAATGCCGAAAGTTCTTCCTTAGAAAATGTCGATTCTTCACCAGTACCTTGAATTTCAACATATTTTCCATCACTAGTTTTTACGACATTCATATCTACATCAGCATTAGAGTCGAGGATATAGTCAAGGTCAAGATATACATTTCCATCTATCAATCCTACTGATAATGCAGCAAGGTCATGAGGAATTACATCATTCTCATGATTCTTTCTCTCTGTTTCAGACAAAGTGGGGGCGGTCCAACCAGACTTTCTTTCTTCATCTGATGGTCTCAAATCTAGAGGTAAACAGATTCCTTGGGCTATCATTCTTCTAACCGCGAGTCTAAGTGCAATGTTAGCAGCGGTAATGGATGCACATCTAGTACCCCCATCAGCGTTTAGAACATCACAATCAATGTTTAGAGAAATCGGACCTAATGCTTCAAGGTCTACTGCAGCACGTAGTGAGCGAGCGATCAATCGCTCAATTTCTTGAGTACGACCTTTTGCACCTCTTCTTTCTCTTCTAAATCTAGAATCAGTGGACCCAGGAAGCAAAGAATATTCTGCATGTACCCATCCTTTGGTGGAATCTCTAGGGAACCATCCTGGAAGCCTAGACTCTTTGGTACAACATACCAAAATCACAGTATCTCCTTGACGATAAAGTATCGATGCAAGGGCATTTGGTGTAAAATCAATCTCAACCTCTACATGTCTCATTTGATTCGGTTCTCTCTCGGTTTCAAAATCGGTTTTGAATTTGGCCATGACACTCGCAGGACTCTTCTTTCATCAACTCTTCTCATGAAACAGATGAAAAATTAGATGCACACATTCAAGATAAGTACCCTTTTAGCCAATTTATGGGAGAATCCAAAGTAGTAATCTGTGCAGTATCAAGAACTCCCATAGGTTCTTTCATGGGCTCTTTATCTTCCTTATCTGCTGTTGATTTAGGAGTTTTAGCAGTCAAAGAACTGTGCTCAAGAGTCGGATTAGACCCTGCAAGTGGGATAGTGGACGATTTCATGTTCGGACAAGTATTACAAGCTGGATGTGGGCAAAATCCAGCCAGACAAGTAGCTCTTGGTTCCGGGTTGCCAGTTTCTACTCCTGCAACAACAATCAACAAGGTATGTGGTAGTTCTCTTGAAGCTGCAATGCTTGCTTCAAATAGCATTCGTGCAGGTCATAGCAAGGTCATTATTGCTGGAGGAATGGAGAGTATGTCGAATGCTCCGCAACTTCTGATGGGGCAAAGACGCGGTAAGAAAATGGGCGATTCGAAATTAGTAGACTCAATGATTCATGATGGGTTATGGGATGTATACAACGACATCCACATGGGGAATACAGGTGAAACAGTTGCCAATGTAAGTGACATATCAAGAAATGATTCAGATGAGTTTGCTGTACAAAGCCATCTCAGGGCTGCCAAAGCATGGGATTCAGGGTGGTTTGATTGGGAATCCTTTTCTGTAGAGGTCCCTCAAAGAAGAGGTGAACCACTAATTTTCTCAAAAGATGAAGGAGTAAAACCTAATTCATCAATAGAAATTCTTTCAAAACTCCGCCCGGTTTTCAATAAGGACGGACAAGTGACTGCAGGAAATGCAAGTACACTAAATGATGGAGCGAGTGCAGTTTTACTTGCCGATGCAGATTTTGCAAGAGAACAAGGTTGGGAAATAATTGCTCATGTTGAGGATTACTGTACTAGCGGGGTCGCCCCTGACCAAGTCATGAGTGCACCTATTCCAGCGATTAAGATGCTATTAGAGAGAAATTCACTGGAAGTTCTAGACGTTGATATTTATGAACACAACGAAGCATTTGCCTCAGCATCTTGCGCAGTTGCTAAGGAAGTAGGAATTCCTAATGATAGATTCAACTTGCACGGCGGGGCAGTAAGTCTAGGCCATCCACTTGGAAGTAGCGGTACAAGGTGTCTAATTACCATGCTTGGAGTAATGCGAAGAGTAGAAGCAAAATCTGGTATTGTAACATTATGCCTTGGTGGAGGCAATGCTGTTGCAATGTTGGTCAGAATGGGCTAATCTGTCTCGAACAGTACTTAATTTTCCATAATTTACTGATTTAGGCACTATTACTACTGTGGGTATCAAATAGGGTTGGAAGGCGGCCACAAATGGGGAGAGCATGGTTTCATTTTCAGATCTGGGCATTGGCGAGCGATTAGTCAATGCTTTGCGTCAGCAAGGAATCGAAGAACCATTCGAGGTTCAAACCGAGTCAATACCTGATGGTATGCTTGGACATGACGTATGTTGTAGAGCACCTACCGGTTCAGGGAAAACACTTGCCTTTGGTTTGCCTTTAGTCGAAAGAACACAACCTGCACGCCCAAGACGCCCAACTTCTCTAATACTTACTCCAACCAGAGAATTAGCGGAACAAATTTACAAAGTTCTCGAACCATTAGCGTGGGAGATGGAACTTTATGTCCATGCAGTCTATGGTGGGGTTTCTTACACCAAACAATTTCGAGCCCTAGAAAGAGGAGTGGACATTTTAGTTGCCTGCCCAGGTCGTCTTATCGATTTACTTGAGCGTGGAAATGTATCTCTTGAAGATACTGGGATTGTGGTTCTTGATGAAGCGGATAGAATGGCAGATATGGGTTTCATGGAACCTGTTTGTCAGATTTTAGACGAATGTAAAAAAGACCGTCAAACGATTCTTTTCAGCGCTACTTTAGATGATGAAGTAGCAGAGTTAGTACGTGATTACCAAACCGACCCAGTCACTATTGAGGTAGGACCAGAAGAAGTTAGTATCGAGAGCATGGAGCATCACTTTTGGCTAATGCCAAACTCGAAAAAATCTACTATATCTTCAGAGATAATCAGAAAGTGTGGGCGAACAATTGTATTTTGTCGAACTAGAGCTGGTGTAGATAGAGTTGGTGAAGATTTAGAATACGATGGAATCGGAATTGAAACTCTTCACGGTGGTTTGTCGCAAAGGCAGAGAGACGGGGCTATGAAACGATTCCAACACGGAGAATGTATGGCTTTGGTAGCAACAGATGTTGCGGCTAGAGGAATAGATGTCGAAGGAGTTAACTGCGTAATCCACTATGACCCACCAGAAAATGCAAAGGCGTACAAACATCGCAGTGGAAGGACCGCTAGAGGCGGAGCCAGCGGAATTGTAGTTTCATTGGTTCAAAAACCACAAAAGAAATCCTATGGTAGAATTCAGCGAGAAGTTGGTATAAAAGTTGACTTCAAGCCTCCAGAATTTGTCGACTTACCGGAGTTTGAAGTAGAATTCATTGCTCCAAGAAGACGCCAGAGTTATGGTGATAGAAATAGAAATGACCGAAATCAAGGGCACTATAGCCAGAGGAATCAGAATTCCTTCGGAGGCCGTGGCGGTGGAGGCCGTGGCGGTGGAGGCCGTGGCGGTGGAGGCCGTGGCGGTGGAGGCCGTGGCGGTGGAGGCCGTGGC
>NHGH02000026.1 GCA_002172355.2 Euryarchaeota archaeon TMED132 | reverse complement strand
ATGTACAATCGCCATAACATGTAGACCTGGTAAATTAGGTTCAATAGGTGAGCCATTGAAAGAAAAGTTACCATCTGAATTTGTAATTGCAGAGCCTACAAGTCTGGCTGGAGTAACCGCAGAACCAGGAACTGAACCTATCTCTTCTACAGGAATCAAGTATGCTTTCAATTCTGCATTTTCAATAACCGAAGTATTCTCTGTGAATCTAAATTGACCATCTAGAGTGAAATTTTGACTCATATCTCTATCCCAAGTTAACGGGGATAATGTTTGATTGACTATTTCTAAATCCTCAGCATCAGGACAAGAATCGAAAGGAATCCACCCCAAATCAACATTTGATGCCCCTCCTGTGACTTCTAATCTAACTTCACCCCATGTAGCTCTATGCTGTGTCGAGACAGTATACCCATTACCGTTCCATTCCCCACCAGAATAACCAGTAACATATCTTGCTGGCAGTCCTGCTAATCTTGCCATTGTAACGAATGCAGCATTGTAATCTGAACATTGTCCATAAGATGATTCAAGTATGAATTGTGCGATATCATTACCCGGACTTAGGCCAACTGATTGATGGAATCTCTTGAAATCGAAAGTATCNTTTCCTTCTTTCAAGAAATCGCTAATAGACTTAGCCTTGTTATATGCATCTGTTGTACCGGATTGAGAAACCACTTCATTGGTCACATTTAGAACGAATGAAAGTGGNTTGTTGGGNTCATTAAAATTAATATCAAAGACTGACTCATAAGGANAATTTTGACCCCCAACTGTATTTGCAGAAATGGTATCCCAATCAAAGAAATATTCATTTTGTTGCAGGAATAAAGAGTCTATTACTCCACCATCGAGTTTGACGGTGTGTGTATCATTACTTCTAGAAATAACAGAAGCCGGGTCTGACCAAAATGATAGATTGTAAAATTGTGAGGAAATTGGAATATTACCACGTGAAATAGAATTATTGAAATCTATTACCCAATCTACTGAACCGTTCGAAAAGCTGGAATCAGGTAAATTGGATAGGTTTGTAACTGCTGGAACCAGTTCTTCAAATGGATGAACTGTTGCAATATGAGCATATGTCGTACCCGTATAGAAATCAAATGTATTTTGAGTCCATCGATGAGTTTGATTCAAATCAACTGTTCCTGATGAATTATTAGCCCAAAATACTACTCCTTGAGATATTATGTCATCAGTAGGGTCTAACGGGTCGAATCCTGAGCCAACACAAGCAGTACCCCAGAAAGCTTGAGGACACTCGTCACCATCAATCATTCCACCACCATCGGTATCCGGATTTGTCCAGTCTGTCCCAGTTAAATTTTCGATGGCATCTGGAACTCCATCACCATCAAAATCTTCTGGAAGTACATCGTCAAGAGGATTGTTCTCTGGATTGGTACCATCAAAATATTCAGTTCTATCATCTACGCCACCGCTATCTGTATCGAATAACTGCGAATTAGTAGTCCATACGTCTTGCGAGCCATTGAAAACTCCAATCCAAGAAAGATCACATCCAATAGTTGCTTCAAAATAATTATTCAAATTATCAGAATCATCGTCGAGTAAATTATTACATGGCTCATTGGGGTCTGTGAAATCAAAGACTTCATCAAAATCACTTACGCCATCAGCGTCTGTATCTACAATTGATGGGTTGGAAAAGAATCCATACACTCCAAGTAATTCTTCCCAATCAGCTAGTCCATCGCCATCACTATCGCGATAATCATCATCACAGTATTGTTGCGTGGTTGCTAGAGTTCCTGCAGCAAAAGCATCGGTATGACAAAAAGAACCATTCCTGTTGGAAACTTCTGTAACACCAGAGGATGGGAGAGAGGAAACACCGATTAGCAATGGACCAACCACACCAGCATAAGTAAATGACAGGAATGAACCTGAGACATTATACCAACCAACACCTCCATTTGGATTAAATCCAGAACTATCTGCTAAATCGAGGATGGANGAACCNGAGGTACTAACTATTGTAGTTTCAAAGTTCACGTATGAATCACATGGATCTGTACCATGGGTGACATTTAGTTCATCACCATCATCTACACCACCAAAATCTGAATCTGCGACATCCCAAAGAGTACAAGACATGTTCTCTTCCCAATTTTCGATACCATCTTCGTCTTCATCACCTGAATCTTCTTTTCTAGTGGGGTCGGTTTCTCCAGGGTCTATCACACCGTTACTATTGTTGTCTTCTTCACCATCATCGAGTTCATCATCATCAGTATTATTGTCACGAGGATCGCTAGGCTGAGGAGGATTTCCATATTGACCATTTACTTCAACACCGTCATTTATCCCATCATTATCGGTATCTGAAGAAGTAGGGTCTGTTAGAAGAGTAAGAGCTTCATATGAATCATTCAATCCATCGTTATCGCTATCTGCGCGTTGCGGATTTGTGGAAGTTATTCCATCAACTTCTGCAGTAAATGTCAAACAACCTTGAAGTGGGTCACATGGACTTGTCGTCTCTGTGACTGTACCATCAGGCCCATTTCTAAAACATGGATTAGAACCACACATTGTATCCCATGTAGGATTAACATATTCCAGAAGGTTAGGTAAACCNTCCCCATCAGGATCGCCATTAGGACCGTCTGCATTTGATGCTGAAGTTGCATTCAAGCCATTCGCAGCTTCCCAACCATCTGGCATTCCATCGCCGTCAGTATCCCAGCCAGCAACATCCTCATCTTCGATTCCATCGCCATCATCATCATTTGAATTACAATCTGCGTCTCCGTCCCCATCTGGGTCTGCTGAATCAACAAGGCCGTCCTTATCATCATCAAATCCATTTGCGCAAATGTTTCCTACAGGGTCTTCATCACAAAGAATTGTATTACCGGTTCCATCAGAACCAGAAGAACCACACCCTGGCCTGTTGTACTGCATTGCATTTTCTTCATCCCAATCATTTACTGGAACTGTTCCATTCCACCAAACACCATTATCAAGAATTGTCGCAGTTGCACTATTATCCCAACCTGACGGCATCATGTAAGTGTATTCTTGAAGATTGGACATTCCATCTCCATCTGGATCTCCAACAGCCCCGTCATCATTTGCACTTGAAAGTGGGTCAAGTCCGTATTTCCATTCCCATCCATCTGGAAGGCCATCATTATCTGAGTCTGGGTCACTTGGTAATAAATTTAGTAAAAATTCCAAACCATAAGTTAGACCATCGCCGTCTTGGTCTGTTGTTGAAGATGCTCGAACGTCCATAGAATCAAATTGAATGGACGCAAAAACTGATAGTAGCATCAATGCCACTAGAGAAAGAGATTTCATCTCTTTACGATAATTAGAAATTTGCAATTTGCGCCCCGGCTTTGAAGATAATGAAGGCATACGCATGATTCTCATGTGACGGGGTGATTAATGCTTCATAAGGCAAATGGTGCGATGTTCATACAAAACATCAAAATGAGGCACGATATTTTATCAAATTTCATCTAATGCATCTAATAATTCGATATCATCTTCTTCTAAATCTTCTACAACAGGTTCTGGAACATCGATTTCCTCTTCCATTTTAGTTTGTTCTTCAAGTGGGACTTCTACCAATTGATTAGCAGAGGAATCATATTTTCCTCTACGATATACTGCAACAATGAACAAGCCAACAAGTCCTGCGAGTAGTGCAAGTGTTTGAGGCTCAGGCTCGTAGATTTCATTTAGAAGGCAAGACATCCCTTTACACTCTGTCTTGAAAGTGAACTTAGATAATTGATTGTAGTTTTCACTGTAAGGAACTTCATCATCCATTGGTGTGACCTTAAGAGTGAAGTCTGCTTCAGAACCATCTTTTAGATTAGCAGGAGCAGTGAGTTCTACAAAGAAATCTTTACTGGAATAGGCTGGTAGAGTGACGAATAAGAATCCTCCACCTGCTTGACTTGAAGATGCTGAAATCTCTCCATCCCAACCTTCAGGTTCTTCTAATTCAATGAAGACATCTAACTCGACATTGTTATCATTGGTAATTCTAAATTCGATACTCTTCTTCTCTTCAGATGAGAATCTAGTAAACTCACTTTTCTGAGTGATCGGTAGATTTCCAGGCTGAACGTCTTCATTAACCTCAACAGTTAGAGGTAAATCGAAGTATCTTGCTTCATTAGAATCTACGCCTTCTTCTCTAATTTGTACATAGACGGTATGATTGCCAGCCTCAACATTAGATGGCAAATTAATATCAACGTTGATATCGGAATATGAATCAGATTCTAACGTTACAATTATTATATCATTATTTGAACCATCTGTAATTCTATAATCCCAAGTCGAATATCCCTCTTCAGCATCGATATTTCTCGCCAAGTCTTTTGGATTAACTAGTTTCCAAGTGGTCTGACCAGCAACATCACTAGAATCAGTAACTCTGACGGAATAGGATACTGAATCTCCAGGATCCACGGATTCCACTCTCCCTAACTCACCTGCATCACTGTCTGAAATAACTTCAGCAAGAATGCCAAATGTTCGATGAACTGTGAAACTTACATCTGTACGAAGTTCAGTCTCACCCGAACTTGTAATCTGTAAACTGACTAAACCAATATCTTCTGCCTCTCTTTCAGCAGGTGGGAATAGGTCCATTCTAACTGTTAAAATATCATGTGAACCGATACTAGGGGTGACTGAGTTGATTCCTTCTTCGGTCAATTCCAGTCCAGTATCATTGTCATAAAACTTGTATTGCCATGAAGTTGGCATTGCATTTACTCTAATGAAAAAGGTATCAGAATCAAATCCTGAATTAAATACGTCAATGAAGAAGTCTCCAACCTCATCTGTATCGACATAATGTGACAAGGATTCATCATAGAATTCTGGCCTTGTGGAATCAACAATTTGTATTTGGTGTTCAAAGTCTTCAAAGATAGAAATTCTTGGCTCTGCAAATACTCCAACTTCTTCTATGTCCAAAACTATCTCAACAACGGCAACTTCGGTAGTAGTTCCTTCTATTTCTG
This sequence comes from Euryarchaeota archaeon TMED132, assembly GCA_002172355.2. GTDB lineage: Archaea > Thermoplasmatota > Poseidoniia > Poseidoniales > Poseidoniaceae > MGIIa-L1. The sequence continues at coordinate 42,819 of NHGH02000026.1, read as the reverse complement.
CAAATGCACGAGCCTCTATCTCCAATTTATCAGGGCCTGTGGATAAATCTCCTTCAGGTACATCGATTTGTAAAATAGGTTTGGCTGATGAACCGCCCCCGTTAAGAGTATAACCCCCCGGCTTATCCCAAGACTCAGACCATGTTGATGGTAGAGAGCGGGCCAAATCAAAAATTACCTGTATTTCTGATGAGTCCGAACCAGTATGCTCAACTTCAAACTCTACGCTTGATGTCATACCTGGTGCAATCAATACAGTATCGGGTTGCGAAGATGGAAGAGTCAGGTAAATATCATGCTCAACGAATACTAATCCTTGGTGCTCAAATAACACAGTATGTCCTTGTATATCTTGAATTTCTAAAAACACATCATAATCGCCTGAATCAATTCCTGAAGAATATGTATAGGTGTAATTACCAACAAGTCCATCATTATCCAAAGTCAAATCATCATCTTCAAATTCTTTGTTGAAAACAGTAGTTGTACCAGAATTAGTACTCATAATCAGATTTACCGTTTCAATATCATCTCTACCGAAAGAATCCTTAATTTGAACAGTGAATTGCATAGTTCTAAACTCACTGCGGTGGTTAGGCGACCATTCTAATACTTCAGAATCTGTCCATCCTGAACCGGTCATATGAACCTTGACTGCTGATTGTGAAAGTGCATTTGCTTTGATTTCAATCTTAGAGAAACTGTTAGTTGAATCAATATCCCCATATTGCATCTCAACATCACAACTTCCATCTCCACCACCAATTCCGCCAGAGCCTTGGCATCCATCTATAGTGGCATCAACTTCCAAAGAAAGCCTCTTACCATTTTCTACAAGGAATCCAGCAGCAGGGATTTCCATATTTATGACGTTAACAGAGTAACTGCATGAATTACCACCAAATGGATTACTACTTGAGCATGGGTCTTCTAGAGTAATGATTTCATCTGCTTTAACTTGTGAACCAGATTTGAGAACAAATGTAATATCTGCTGTAGCACCATCATTACCAGTAAATTTCAAGTAAACACTTATTTCGATTGTAGGTGTGGCTCCTTCTCCATAAACTTGGAGGTCGCTAATCATTTCATCTGTATAGAATTGTAATGTAGATAATGCACTTTCTTCTTGAGATGAACCTTCTGGCTCCATTGTTGAAATCGAACCATCGCCTCCAGATTCAGTAGTCGCCACACCAAGATACAGGTCATATGACTCGTTTGAAGAGCCTGCTTGGAAGATATTGTTAGCGTCTTCAAGAATTGTTTTCGAACTAGAATTGATATTATCTGTTGGCATCATTGAGCCCAAAAATAGAGCTACAATAATAACTGGAATTAAGCGACCCGACAGAGTAGTTTTGCTCACGCTCATCTTGTTCACATATTGCGCTGATACTAATCGGGTTAAACGGTTTTGGGTTGATGTTTCAAAAAAACGCCCAAAATAGCGTACAATCGAACAGCGAAATTATGGTGCAGGGAGTGGGATACGAACCCACGAACCCATATGGGACCGGATCTTAAGCCCGGCGCCTTTGACCACCTCAGCCATCCCTGCAACGAGGCCGTCGAAGCGACATCACTTGAATTAAACGCATAAATTATTGATTCAAACTCCAACCGCCATCGACGTTGATGACTTGTCCAGAGATGTGAGGAGAGTTGAACAAAAACAATACTGCTTTCGCTATATTGGATGGATGGCCTGAACGTCCAAGTGGTATTTCTTCAATTATTTTAGCGAAGTGCTCTACTTCCCAATCTGCAGAAATAATCGCACCTGGAGCAATACAATTGACTCGTACATCCGGATGAAAATCTCCTGCAAAGTTGATCATCAATTGACGCAATCCGGCCTTACTTGCAGTATAATGTGAAAGTCCCTTCCAAGCCCTACCCAATGAAGTATCAACCATGCCGATAACACATCCATTTTTTGATTTTAAAGAATCCAATAATCCGAGAGTTAAGTTGAATGGGGTTTCAACATGTAATTTCATATTTTTCTGTAAATCTTCAATCGAAACTTCCTCGACATCTATCGAACTATAGATTGAGGCATTGTGAATAAGTCCAGATATACCACCCGAATCTTGCACCGCGGAATGTTGTAAAACTTGGGAAATCAAATCCTTAACTTCTGAGTCATTCAATAGATTTGCTTGTAAAATATCACCGGGTGCATCCACTCCGAATTTAGAGGTATAATCTGCCAAAATTTTCTTAGCACTATCTACTGAAGAGTTCACGTGGATTAAAACATACCAACCCATTTCCATGAGCTCCTTAGATACCTCAGCGCCGATTCTTTTTCCAGCACCTGTGATTAGTACAACCGGCTTCGACATAGTCTTACCAATAGTAATTGATTCAATAATTCTCGTATTGATTCATGCAATAAACAATCTTTTCAGCGAGATTTGTAAAATTGGACTCAAGCACATCTTTTTGATAGGCAACTCATGGGATTGAACAAGGAGGACGGGTCATGAGCGGTAAACAACTTCCAATGGCTGCTACTAATGCTGACTCGAAGAAGAGAAAACGTCTACCTTCTTGGTTTAAAACCACTCTACCTAGTGGCGCTCAACAAGCCATATTCAATGAGACTAAAGCCGCTGTCAAGGATAATAAACTTCACACAGTTTGTCAAGAAGCACGTTGCCCCAATATACACGATTGCTGGTCCAGTGGCGATGCTACATTTATGATAGCAGGACAAGAGTGCACACGTGGATGTCGCTTCTGCGCTGTAGGTTCAATTAAAACACCACCTCCGTTAGATTTTGAGGAACCTGAAAACCTTGCAGATGCTGTGGAATCGATGAATCTTAAGCACGTAGTAATTACTGTAGTTAACAGAGACGACCTTGAAGATAGTGGTTCTTCTCATTACAAAAAATGTATCGAAGCAGTTCATAATCGTCAACCAGATTTAACCCTCGAGCTTCTATGTTCTGACTTGGCAGGAGATATTGGCGACCTAGAGAGTCTGCTTATAGGAAGCCCACTTTCTGTTTTCGCTCATAATGTTGAATGTGTACCGCGACTTGACAAAACTGTTCGTGACAGAAGAGCATCTTTTTCACAATCTCTCAAGATTCTCGAGGAAGCAAAGCGAATTAGGCCAGATATGATTACTAAATCTTCTCTTATGGTAGGCGTTGGAGAAACTGATGAAGAAATTATAGAGGCTATGAAATTACTTAGAACTGCCAATGTAGATTTGTTAACTATTGGCCAATACCTAGCACCATCCAGTAAACATCTTGCTATCGACCGATTTCCAGAGCCGGAACTATACGATCATTGGGCGCAAATTGCCATAGATTTGGGATTCTTAGGTGTTGCCAGTGGCCCTTTTGTTCGTTCTTCTTTCAAAGCAGGTCTTTTGTTGAGGAAATTGATTGACCCCGAAAATAATGAAAATATGCCTGGAGCACATGTTTTGATTTCAGATAAGTTAAACTTTGACCGGCATCACTTAAGGTCTCGACTAACTGAGGTGAAACAATGACGGAACGTAAGACCATTGCAACTACTCCTTACACTATTGGAGTTGCACCATTTAGGCCTGGAGATGAGTCTAGTTTTGGAGGTTCTTTTACCGAAAAACCTGGAGACTTAAATCGCCCAGACCCGGCAAAATGTGATTCTCAAGATACCGTCAAACATGCATCTGGACTTATTAGAGTCATGGATGATGATAACAAAGCCAAGGGTGAATGGGACCCAGCACTGAGTGCTGAAACTATGATTCAAGGCTTGGAATATATGATGAGACTTAGAATCTTTGATGATAGGATGTTAAAGATGCAAAGAACTGGTAAGTTATCATTCTACATGCGCTCCTTTGGTGAAGAAGCAGTTGCAATTGCCCAAACTATGGCGCTTGAAACTCAAGATTGGATTTTCCCGTCATACCGTCAACCTGGTGCTCAATTTGTTAGAGGAAGAGATATGGTTAGCATGATTTGCCACTGTATTGGAAATACTGAAGATAATGTCAAAGGAAGACAGATGCCAGTGCACTATACTTGGAAAGAAGGACGCTTTATCTCAATCTCTTCCCCTGTTGGAACACAATTCTCTCAAGCGGTTGGAGTCGCAATGGCCAGTGCTTACAAAGGACTTGATGAAGTTTGTATCTCATGGTTAGGAGATGGTACTTCTGCTCAAGGGGATTACCATTATGCACTCAACTTTGCATCAACATTCAAACCCCCTGTAATCCTAAATGTCGTTAACAATCAGTGGGCTATTTCTACTCACAAGAATCTAGCAACCGGTGGAAGAACTTTCGCTGAACGTGGACTAGCATACGATATTCCATCTCTTAGAGTAGATGGAAATGACTTCTTGGCACTATACAGCGTTACCAAGTGGGCTAGAGAACGTGCTGGTGCTGGACTAGGCCCAACACATATCGAAGTCTATACCTACAGAGCCGGAGCACATTCTTCCTCAGACGACCCATCTGCTTACAGACCGGATAATGAATTCGAATTTTGGCCTGGAGGAGACCCCGTTGAGAGACTCAAATTACATTTGATCGAAACAAAACTTTGGGATGAAAAGAAACATACAGCCCTTGAGAAGAAAATCGATGATGAAGTGATGACTGCTTACAAAGAAGCATGCGAGTTTGGGGACTTAGCTAGCGGCCCTTATCCTCCCGCATCTACTATTTTTACTGAAGTTTATGAAACGGTTCCTTGGCACGTCCAAGAACAGAGAGAGGAACTTGGTAAGTGAGGTGATATTATGACAAAAATGAATATGATAGCCGCACTAAATTCTGCTCTTGAACATCAGTTGCAAAGAGATGAAAATGTTGTAATTTTTGGCGAAGATGTAGGTTACTTCGGAGGAGTATTTCGAGTTACTGCTAAACTACAAGAGAAATTTGGAGCACACAGAGTCTTTGATTCTCCATTAGCCGAAGGCGGTATTGCTGCAATTGCAATGGGAATGGGCATCAATGGGCTAAGACCAGTTGCTGAAATTCAATTTGCCGACTATATTTTCCCAGCATATGACCAAATTGTCAATGAAATCGCTAAACTCAGACATCGTTCTGGAGGGGAATTTACTGCTCCTCTAACATTTAGAACTCCTGCTGGTGGTGGAATTAAGGGTGGACACCACCATTCTCAATCACCGGAAGCACAATTCACTCACACGCCTGGACTAAAAGTCGTATACTGCTCTAATCCATATAATGCCAAAGGATTGTTAACATCTGCAATTGAATCCAACGACCCTGTAATTTTCTTTGAACCAAAGAGATGCTACAGAGGGCCATTTTATGGAGACCCACACAATGTACCGACATGGAATGACCATCCTGATGGAGAAGTTCCTGATGAATACTATTCCATACCTCTTGAACAAGCGAGAATTGTCCAAGAAGGTTCTGCATGTACTGTTATTGCATGGGGGGCTATGGTTCATGTCAGTGAACAAGCAATCAAAGATTCAGGAATTGACTGTGAACTCATAGATTTACAAACACTTGTTCCATGGGATAGAGATACAGTAGTAAATTCAGTAAAGAAAACTGGCCGCTGTGTTATTGTACATGAAGCACCTAAAACAAGTGGATTTGGTGCTGAAATGAGCGCATCGATTCAAGAGAGATGTTTCTATAATCTAGAAGCACCAATAATTCGTGTCACAGGCTGGGATACTCCATTCCCTCATACAACAGAATGGGATTATCTGCCAAGTCCAGAAAGAATAGCTGAAGCAATAAAGAAAACACAGGAGGAATAAACATGGGAACATTTGCATTTAAATTACCAGATATAGGAGAAGGAGTAGTAGAAGGAGAAGTCGTAGAATGGATGGTTGCTGTAGGCGACATCGTCAAAGAAGATGACCCTATTTTGTCTGTCATGACCGATAAAGCAACAGTAGAAATCCCTTCACCCGTAGATGGTAAAGTAACAAAGGTCATTGGAGACGCCGGAGATATTCTCCCAGTTGGTGTTGTTTGTATCGAATTTGAAGTAGATGGTGATGGAAATGCATCAGCATCAAAAGAAGAACCTGCAAAGGAAAAGGCCGAGGAAAAAGTACCAGAAAAGAAAAAGGAAGTCGCACCTGAACCAACCCCATCTCCTGCTCCGGCAGCAAAGCAAACAAGTCAACCTGTTGCAAGAGCTGCTGGGACTAAGGCACTTGCCAGCCCGGCTGTAAGGCAAAGAGCGCGTGAAGCAAATATCAATCTCGAACATGTCGCTGGTTCAGGACCTGCCGGTAGAATCAGTCATGCTGATTTGGACAAGCATATTTCTGGCGGAGCAAGTGGAGCAAGTTCATGGTCACCTGTTGGAGCATCAGCGAAAACTGAACTTAATGGAACCGAGGAAATCAAAGTTATTGGTCTAAGAAGAAAAATCGCTGATAGTATGATGGCATCATATAGTTCAATAGCACATTTCTCCTATTTCGAAGAAGTCGACATCACCGCTCTAGAAGATTTAAGGCAACACTTGAATGCTACAAGACCCGAAGGTGCGCCAAAATTGACTTACCTTCCTTTCATTATGCAAGCATTGGTAAAAGCCCTCAAGGAAAGTCCAGAGTGTAATGCGCTTTATGATGATGAAGCAAATGTTGTCACAAGACATCAAGCAATCAATCTTGGAATTGCAACTCAAACCGATAGAGGACTTTACGTTCCTGTTGTCAATCATGTTGAAGCAATGGATATTTGGCAGTCAGCAAGTGAAATGGTAAGAGTCACCTCTGCAACAAGAGAAGGAAAGGCATCTGCTGCAGAACTTTCCGGATCTACTTTCACCATAACAAGTCTTGGAAGATTGGGTGGACTAGGTGCTACACCAATAATCAACAAGCCTGAAGTTGGAATTCTTGGAGTTCATAATGCTAAGGAAAGAGCCGTTGTCAGAAATGGGCAAGTAGTCATTCGAAGAATGATGAATTTGTCTTCTTCATGGGACCACAGAGTGGTTGATGGTCATGATGGTGCTACTCTGGTTCAAAGAGTCAAGACATACTTAGAAAATCCTGCTACTATTTTCATGTGAAGGTGATTAAATGGAAACAAAAAAATGTCAAGTATTGGTAATTGGTGCTGGCCCTGGAGGCTATGTTGCTGCTATTCGCTCCGGACAATTGGGACTCTCAACAATCATTGTTGAAGGTGAAAAAGCTGGAGGAACATGTTTGATTCGCGGATGTATTCCATCCAAGGCTCTAATTCATGCTGCACACAGATTCCATGACTTAGCAAAACACTCGAAAGATGCAGGTCACATGGGGATTTCAATTCCTGGCCCTGCAGAACTAAATATGGCAAATATGATTTCTTGGAAAGAAGGAATTGTTGATAAATTAAACAAAGGAGTAGAACACTTACTCAAGTCTGCAGGTGCTGAATTTATCCATGGTTGGGCTGAATTCCAAGATGCAAAAACTGTAAAGATAGGAAAAGGAAAAGACGCAATTATCGTTCAAGCAGAAAATGTGATACTAGCCAATGGTTCTGTTCCAATTGAATTACCATTTATGCCATTCTCAAAGAACGTCATTTCTTCTCGCGAGGCTTTAAATTTACAAGAACTACCTGAACATGTTGTTGTTGTTGGTGGAGGATACATTGGATTAGAATTAGGAATAACATACAAAATGCTAGGTTCTAATGTCACAATTGTGGAAGCAATGGATTCGGTATTACCAATTTTTGATAAAGAACTTCGAAGACCTCTTGAACTTTTCATCAAGAAAAATAAGATCAAAGTTCATACCGGAGTTTTTGCAAAGGGCACTGAAGATATGAAAGATGGAAAAATAAAATTATTTTATGTTGATAAGAATGCTAAAGATGATGCGAAATATGAAGAAATAATTGCTGATAAGGTATTAGTTACTGTTGGAAGAAAGCCGAACAGTCAATCATTATCTCCAACAGGAGTAGCCCTTGATGAGCGTGGTTTTGTCAAGGTTAACCAGCGTTGTGAAACAAATATGAAAGGTGTTTATGGTATTGGAGATGTTTGTGATTCTGGAGAGATGCTTGCTCACGTAGCATCATTCCAAGGTGAAATGGTTGCTGAAATCATTTCTGGCAAAAAGAGAGAATACGACCCTGTGGCTGTACCTGCTATCGTGTTCACTGAACCTGAAATTGTCAGTGTTGGACTTTCTCCTGAACAAGCCAAGGAAGCCGGTCATCCGGTGATAATTGGTAAATTCCCACTCGGTGCTAATGGCCGCGCATTGACTCAAGAAGCAGAAAAATCTGCTGGCTTTGTACGAGTTTGTGCAAGAGAAGATGATCACAGAATCCTAGGAATTCAAGCAGTTGGAACTCACATAAGTGAATTGGTTGGTGAATGGACTTTAGCTTTAGAAATGGGAGCACTACTCGAAGATATTGCTGGAACAATTCACGCCCATCCAACAATGACTGAAATGACTCATGAAGCAGTACTAGCAACCTTAGGTCATGCTATTCACACATCATGAGTTAAGAATCGGCTATAACTATAAGAATGAGGCTTTATTGTCGAGTTCATGGATTATGACTCGATGACTCTATTAGACCTAAAGAAAGTCTGTAAATCTAGAGGGTTGAAAATCTCAGGAAAGAAGGATGACGTCATTATTCGATTGATGGAAAATGATGAAGAAGGTCAACAATCGGTTTGGCAAGGACAGAATGTGATTCAAACTCCTTACGTTGGCTCTATGCCACAACAACAGATTAATCCTCAAGCATATCTAAATCAAAATGTCCAACGTGTATACATCAACAATGTCAATAGCACAGTTAACGGAATTGGATGGATAGTAATTATTTACGGCGCATTTAGAATGCTCATGGCATTTGCTTTCTCTTTGATTGGAATTGGCCAGTTAGGAGCAGTAGTTGCTCCAATCGCATTCTTACTGGCATTTGCATTTATCTTTGGTGGGATTATGATGGTTAATGAATATTTGAATGGAGTATACTTTACACTGATAACTTTCTTAGTTTCAGGATTATTGAGCATTATATTCGCAGGTGGAGATTTGAATCCGCTCTCAATTTCTCTCTCAGATGATGGCTCAATGACATTATTCTCGGTCATGTGTACTACATTTGGGATGGGGTTAGTTGCACTGCCTCTACTAATGTCATTTGATGATTTGAAAAAGGGATGGCCTCCATCGATTGAAAGATTGATTAATGCAAGAGGTAACAAAAGTGCTGATAAAATAAAAATCCAATGCTCTTCGTGTGATAAATCATTACAAGTGCCGTCAGACTACTCTGGTAAGATTAGTTGCCCTCACTGTCAAGAAACAATGCACATTTGATAGTAAAAAAACTTAACAACCATTTATGAAAATGGTTCAATATGTATTTACACTATTGATTGGTTTCCAATCATGAACCACAACTTAGACAGTCATCAGGTGTATCAAGGCTACAAGCAATAGCCTCAAGACTGGTAACTTCTGCTCTATCTGCTAATCCGGAAACGGTTTGGTCTTCAGCTTTCTTTGCTTCAACAGTGAATTGAATAGCGTCTACAGCGGCCTTTGTTCTAAGATAGTACATTCCTGTTTTCAGACCTTTCTTCCATCCATAGAAATGCATTGAAGTTACCTTTGCAGCATTTGCATCTATCATGTGAATATTCATGGATTGGCTTTGGTCAATGTATGCACCTCTGTCAGCAGCCATATCGATGACGTGCTTTTGCTTTATTTCCCATGTAGTCTTGTACAATTCTTTGATATTTTCAGGAATACCTTCTATATTTTGGATCGAACCTTTGTGACGAAGAATTTCATCTTTCATCTCTAAACTCCATATTCCCAACTTAATCAAATCGTTAATCAAGTGTCTATTAGGAACTATAAACTCACCAGATAATGTTCTTCTAACATATAGATTGGAAGTAAATGCTTCAAAACATTCGTTATTACCTAGAATCTGAGATGTTGAAGCAGTTGGCATAGGCGCTAATAATAGAGAATTTCTCATACCGTTAGCAACGATTTCAGATTTCAAAGAATCCCAATCCCAGCGACCGCTGTGTTCATTCATGTTCCAAAGATCAAATTGTAGAATTCCTTCACTCGCAGGTGAGCCTTTGAAAGTTGAATAAGCGCCTTCCTTGATAGCTGCGTCCTTTGATGCTGTGCATGATGCGAAGTAAATCGTCTCAAATATTTCTTTGTTCAATACCTTGGCTTCAGGACTCTCGAATGAAAGTCCAAGCATTGCAAATGTGTCAGCAAGTCCTTGAACTCCAAGTCCAATCGGTCGGTGACGCATGTTAGAATTACGTGCCTCTTCAACCGGATAGTAGTTGACATCTATGACTCGGTTCAAATTTCCAGTTGCATGATATGTTACATCATAGAGAAGTTGGTGATTAAACTCGCCTTTTTCTTCATCTACAAACTTAGGAAGTGCAATCGAAGCTAAGTTACATACAGCAACTTCATCTTTAGCGGTATATTCCATAATTTCTGTACAAAGATTGGAAGAACGAATTGTACCTAGATTCTTTTGGTTGGATTTGGTATTTGCTGCATCCTTGTAAAGCATGTAAGGAGTACCGGTTTCTATTTGTGATTCGACAATTTTATCCCATACAGTTCTTGCTGGAATTGTTTCTCTTGCTAATCCTTGTGCTTCGTATGATTCAAACAACTGCTTGAATTCTTCACCATATGCGTCTTGAAGACCAGGACACTCATTCGGGCAGAAGAAAGACCAATCAGCATTTTGTTCAACTCTTTCCATGAAAAGGTCAGGAGTCCAAAGTGCATAGAATAAATCTCTTGCACGAAGTTCTTCTTTTCCGTGATTCTTTCTTAGGTCTAAGAAAGCCAAGATATCTGGGTGCCATGGTTCCAAGTAAATTGCGATTGAACCTTTTCTCTTGCCGCCACCTTGGTCGACATATCTTGCAGTATCATTGAATACACGTAGCATTGGAACTATCCCATTGCTTTCTCCATTTGTACCCTTGATGTAAGAGCCCTTTGACCTGATATGATGAATGGATAATCCAATTCCTCCAGCAGACTTAGAGATCAAAGCACATTGCTTCAATGTATCATAGATACCAACTAGGGAATCATCTTGCATTGTCAAAAGGAAACAGGATGACATCTGTGGTGTTGGAGTACCTGAGTTGAACAAAGTAGGAGTTGCGTGGGTGAAAAATCCTTGACTCATCAAATCATAAGTCTCCAAGGCTTTCTCAATATTGCCATGGTGTATTCCTACTGACACACGCATCAACATATGTTGAGGACGCTCAGCGACCTCTCCATTTAGTTTCAGTAAATATGAGCGCTCCAAGGTTTTGAAACCAAAGTAGTCATAATTATAATCGCGATTATAGTCGATATGATTATTCAATAATTCTGCGTTTGCCATAATTATTCCATAGACTTCTTCGGAAATCAGAGGCGCATGCTTCTTGGATTCTGGGTCAATGTATTCTCTAAGGTCTGTCACCACATCTGTAAAAACTTCTTTAGTTGAACGGTGAAGGTCATCTACACAAATTCTTGCGGCTAATCTACTATAATCTGGATGATGGGACGCAAGAGATGCTGCAGTTTCTGCAGCCAACTGGTCCAGTTCACGAGTCGAAACTCCATCATAAAGTCCTTCGATGGTCAATTTGGTAAGATGTGCTGGGTCAATCCAATTAGGATCTAATCCATCGGTTAGACCTGATAATTTCTCAAGAATAGCATCGAAACGGACGTCCTCTTTTTCTCCTTTTCTATTTACTACTTGCATTGTCATATTAGTCATCTCCCTCGTGTTATTGAATTGCGCAGTATTCCCCTTCCATCGCGTACGGTTCAAAAGTCTTCGTCTACTGAGAAGCGTTGTTGGACACTTCCGAGAGTTGCTCCATCCTTGACACCGGACTTTTGATATTCGCCAACTCTCTTCTCAAAGAAATTAGTTTTTCCTTGCATTGAAATCATTTCCATCCATGGGAATGGATTGGATACATCATATAATTTTGAAGCACCTAATGATACTAACAAACGGTCTGCTACAAACTCGATATATTGCCTCATCAGACCAGCATTCATTCCTATTAATTCAACCGGAAGTGCACTTGTCACAAACTCGGTTTCTATTTCTACAGCTTCAGAAATAATTCTGTGAATGATATTTTCTCCAGCACCACGGTTCAACTGATTGTGTAGTAAACATGCAAAGTCACAATGAAGCCCTTCATCTCTGGAAATTAATTCATTTGAAAAGGTAAGTCCTGGCATTAAACCTCGCTTCTTTAGCCAAAAAATAGCACAAAAAGAACCAGAGAAAAATATCCCCTCGACAGCAGCAAACGCCACAAGTCTTTGTGCGAATGTCCCCTGCTTCCTAGATAGCCACTTAAGTGCCCAAGTACCTTTCTTCTTGACAGAAGGAACTGTTTCTAAGGCGTTGAACAAATGATCTTTTTCATTTGGGTCGGTAATGTAAGTATCAATTAGTAATGAATAAGTTTCAGCATGAATGTTTTCCATCATTATTTGAAATCCATAGAAACAGCGTGCTTCAGCCCATTGGACTTCATCGGCGAAGTTAGTTACTAAATTTTCATTAACAATACCGTCACTTGCAGCAAAGAATGCCAATACATGTTTTAGGAAATGCCTCTCATTATCGTTGAGTTTCTTCCAATCTTTAGCATCTTCAGCTAAGTCGATTTCTTCAGCAGTCCAGAAAGCCGCTGCATGGAGTTTGTACATTTCCCAAATTTCATTGTGTTCAATAGGGAATAAAACGAAACGATTCATATTCTCTTGAAGCATAGGTTCGATATGTTCCATCGACAGGTCTATCTCATTTTCTTCTTGACCTTTTAAACTATGCTCTATCACCATATTCGTTCACCTCACTTGTTCATTCGCGCCGGAGTTTCTTCTCGTTCGATAGGGTGTATAATGATACCCCTACTCGCTCCTTAGGAAACGCAGGTTTTCGGACATTTATCAAGGATTGGAAAAAGACACAATGCGAGCCGGAAACACCCTGTTATAACAGGTGTCTAACTTACATTGATTATTGATTTTGACTCCTTTGTTTCCACTGCGTACAAGTAAGCAAATTCATACTTTAGATAATAGTCAATAACCTCGCACCTTTACCGCTATTTATGAGAACCTCCCTAACCGTTGAATTTGCTAAACTTTCAGATGAGGCAAAACTCCCAACACAGGGTTCTCCACAAGCCGCAGGCTGGGATCTTTATGCTCTCGAAGAAACAATAGTGGAGCGAAGAAAAAGTTCAATGATAAAAACTGGCTTAGCAGTAGCTATTCCTGAAGGTTGGGAAGGGCAAATCAGATGTCGTTCATCCTTGGGTAAAAAAGGCATGATTATGCCTAATGGAATAGGAACTATTGATTCTGACTACAGAGGAGAACTTATGGTTTTGGCAACATGGATAGGAGAGCAGGATTCATTCACTGTTAAGAAAGGAGAAAGAATTGCTCAGTTATTATTTGCACCCGTGCCCAAGGTGACTATTGTAGAAACCGAATATCAAAATTTAGGAGAAACTGAAAGAGGAACGGGTGGTTTTGGCTCTTCAGGGAAATATTGAAACGAGCAAGAGTATTAAATAGAAACTGAAACAAATATATTATTACGGGGATTATTATGAAACAGCTAGGCATTAGTGGGCAGTATCTTGTAGTGTTATTCATAATATTTGTAATATTCATATTTTGGTCGGGTGGATCCAAAAAGACACGTCAAGTAACTACTACAAGAATTGTTCATCAAAGGTATTACTCAAACCCACGTTCTAACTCTAGAAATTTGAATAACCCCCCTGGAAAATTCAATCTTTTTGCTCTAACCTTTTCGATTTGCATTATGTTATTGATATGTTTTATTGCATTGAGTGAATGGAATTCAGCTGTCATAAATGAACTAGATGGAGAAGATAACCGCAGATACGGTCAAAGTTGGGATTATGCAATAAATGATTTCTTGTTTACTGATGCAGATATGGGTTTTGAAGTTGGGGATGAATTACCACAGCGTATGTCTCCTAATGGACCATGGTATTGGATAATATATGCCGCAAGTTGCTTCTTCATCATGATAGGAGTCAATAGAGCATCAAATCGAAGAATTAAACATGGAAAAGAATTAGAAGATTCTGAAAGAAGTCTGCGCCCAATTCTTAGACGATTAGCCATGGACCCAAACGGAGTAATTGAAGGAAGAATAAGATTACCTTCTGCTGTACCTATTTCTAAGCCGAGCAAAAAAGAAGAGAGAACTATTATTCTAATATATGCTGTTTCAGCATTAGTATTGATTTGGACATTTCTTTCAATTGGAAGTTACTTCAATGAATTAGCAACTGAGGCAAATCACAAGTATTGGGGGAATAATATGGGCGAAAATCATAATGCTCAAGCTTTTCTTTTGATCTCAATGTCCTTGATAAATACCATTTCCAGCCAAATAGCAGTCAGATACTTATTTGCTGAATATGAAGGTGAGGATGATTCTATTCTACCAACAAGTGTTAGGAATCAACAAGATAAGATAGAAGAGCAAAGAGTCAGAAACCTTAGTTCAGAACCTGCAACGCCAGATGATGTACTCAAAGCATTGGCAAGAGAAATGGAAGCTGCAAAGGCTGAAGCTGCATTCTTGAGACAAGAATTAGACGAAACAAAAAATAAAGTTAAGGGCTTAGAAGTGGAACTCGATGAGAAGAAAGTGGAATTGGAAAGTATCCAAGAAATCACCAAGAGCATGGAGAAGATTGTTGAGGATAACAAGGATTCAGGGGACAAAGCATTATCGCTCCAAGATTCTGTAATGGTAGGAGATAATTTATTCAGTGGAGATAAAATTGACAAACAGATATTCAATGACCCACAAGCAATCGCTAAAGCTGCGATTGAAGCATATCGGGAAGGTCGAAAAGATAGTAGTAAAATAGATCTAGACTTTGACTAAGTGATGGTTTGATGGTGAGGTACTTTCTCGCCGGTTCATGTCCGAGATTCGAATCGTCAGCGTGATGGATCTCGGAGTAACTGAATATGAAGATTCATTAGAAATTATGAAGAAACTTCAACAAAAAAGAATCGATGACCATATAATTGACACAATAATATTCTTACAGCACCCAGAAGTTGTAACAGTTGGACCTAGAGCGAGAAATGATGGCGTGATGCCACCTTCGGGATATCCAACATTCCCAGTCGACAGAGGAGGTGGGTTGACTTGGCATGGACCAGGACAACTAGTAGCATATCCAATATTCAAGTGGGATAAAGATGATGAAAAATCAGTTGCACAAATAATTTCAAAACTTGAAGGATGGATAATTTCTACATTGAAATCCTTGAACATTGAATCTAATACAGATGATAGAATGCAAGGAGTCTGGGTCAAGGGAAAGAAAATTTCCAGCATAGGATTGTCGTTCCTTAGATGGACTTCAAGACATGGATTTACCATAAACTATGACACTCCAGAATCTAGAGTTGAAGGTCTTGCAGGTTGTGGCCTAGATACTGATACAACCACTTGCCTAAGTAGACTGGGCCATAAAGTCAGTATTGAACAGCTAAAAGAAAAGTTAATTCAAACAATGCCGGCTAATTTAGATAGGCAAGTTGTTGCAAATAATTGATGGTCTTTACCCGACATTGACTACACATGGCGGAGAGTTACTGGCCCGTTTTTGGTTCGAAAAGTTCTGAATCGGGAATCCCAAGAATTGGATATCTTGATTGGTATGTCCCAAGACTTGAAGAAAATAGACCGCACAACCTTTCATTAAACGGAATGCAATATGAATGGGACATCAAAGATTTGATGAAAGAGTCAATATTTGAAATTGCTAATCACCACATTGGAACTCTAAAGGACCCTAGGATTAATGTTTCGACTAGAGAAAATGTCGATGTAGAAAGAGTCGTTCTCTGTCATGGTGCAACTCAAGGACTACACATTGCTGTATGTGCAGCATTAGCCAATAATAATCAGAATAATGTTACAATCGCAGTTGAATCACCGTGCTATGCACCAATAGTCCAATCTCCTCAATTATTCAATCATGAGGTTATCAAAGTAAGAAGACTTCAACCTAAAGAAAATTTTGGCCATTGGAGAATAGATAAACAACAATGGCTTGAAGCAATCAAAAAGTCTGCTATTTTGATGATCACTCCTATTCTAAATCCAAGTGGGTGGGACTATCATGATGATGATAGAGAATGGATAGTAAGAACTTGTAAAGAAAATGATGTGATAATTATAGCCGATGAGGTATACCTTGACAGTAAAAGAAGACATAGTGAATATTTACCATTCTATGAATTAGGTGACCACTGCATTTCTATTAACTCATTGACAAAGGTGTACTCACTTGGAACCTTGAGATATGGTTGGATAATTGCTTCCCCAGATATAGCTGAACAAGCAAGAAGAGCATTTAGAACACTAGGGGGAATGATGGGTAGCCCAACATTGAGAATTGCTGAGAGTGTTTTTCCTGAATTAGAAACCGCTCTGGACAAGGTTCAAGAATATAGAGAAAAGAACTTACCATTACTTAGAAAGGTACTTGAAAAGTTCAATATTAGTTGGAATGAGCCATCTCACGGTTTATTTGGAGCATTTAGATTACCTCATGGAATAAATGCAATGGATTTCATCGACAGAGAATGTAAGCAATACGGAGTGTTATTGGTCCCTGGTAATATGTTTGAGAAAGGATTAGATGAATGGATTCGAGTCGCTTGGTCTATAGAGCCTTTATCGTTTGAAAAGGCTGTAATAAATCTCGAAAAAGCGCTATTTTTAGCCATTAGCCAAAAAACAAGTCAATAAAAGCAAGTCCCCCAACCACCTAACATGGGCGAAGTGGTTGTTGCTATAACTGGAGCATCTGGTGCGATATATGGAAAACGCCTTCTTGAAGTACTTAATGAGATGAGTATAGCCACAAGATTGGTTGTTACCAAATCAGGTGAAATAACACTCAAACACGAATGCCAAATGACCAAAGAAGATCTTGTCGAACTAACAAATTCAACTCTAGAAGACCAATCCAATGTGGGTGGAAAATCCGCATCTGGTTCTTCAAAGATTGATGCTGTAGTCATATGCCCATGTTCTGGAACTACTATTGGTAAACTTGCAGCTGGAATTAGTGATAATTTAGTCACAAGGTCAGCGATAGTTGCTATGAAAGAAAGAAGAAAACTAATCATTGTACCTCGCGAAGCACCATATGCTACAATACATCTTGAAAATATGGCTAAACTATCGACTATGGACACAATAATAATTCCTGCATCACCTGGATTTTACAACCATCCTAAATCAATAGATGATTTGGTTGACTTTATTATTGCAAGAATTCTAGATCACATCGGATATGAGCACAACCTCGGGAAAAGATGGACTGGGGAAGAAATCAATTGAGCAATAGACCGCCGAGTTATTGAATGAAAACCTCCAGCACTAATTGTTCGAGGTTTTGATATGGATTTTGAGTCGATGAGAGTTTCTGATCTAAAAAATGAATTGAGNAATTTTGGAGCACCTCTTAGTGGTACAAAAAGCGAATTGATTGAAAGACTCAATCTTCTGACTAAAGAAGAAAATGTCATAAATTTGGAAGAGGATGATNTACTTACCAATCATACCGGTCAAACAAATATGAGTTCATTTGTCAAGCGTATGCGAAAACCTGTTTATGGACCAATAAACCTTGGAGCAATATACGCGATTGGAGTTTCTTTGTTAATGCTAACAACTGTTTTGATTATCCAACCATCATGGCTAGGTTTTGGAGAGGATTATGAATATGAGTTGATAGAATTTGACCAACAACAAGTAAGGATATTCGCCCAAGAACTCGTAGACCTNGGACATCCTGATTGGGACGGCAGAATGAGTGGAACCACTGAGGAATCAAATACTGCAATATACATTAGTAGTAAATTAGCAGAAATGGGCTATGAAGCTGAAATAAATGAATTCCTAGTNCCTATGCATCACGTCAATTCAGAGCCGAGTTTTAGATTATGTGTTCAAGGACTAGGAGGCTTCTCGCCATGCGACGGCCCTGCTGCTGGCATTGGTGGCTCGCAAGTAACACCATTCCAACATAGAGTTGATTATGTAATTCAAGGTTTTTCAGGTCAATCAGAATATATGTTCAATGAAGATATTCAGGTCACTGACTTAGGAAATGGTTCGGATGAAGCACTATGGCAAACAGCTACTGGAACTATCGGCTATGTTCGNGGAGATAGTTCAAAAATTGGCAACACGGAACTATACAGCAATGCAGCAATCAATGACCTTGCAGGCTTGATTAGCGTTAATAAAAATTATAATTGTGGNAAGATTGAAGGAAATGATTGTGTACCTATTTTCAAAGGAACAAATTATGATTCACTAGTTGAAGCGAATGGAGGAAGTATACCTACTGAAATACCATTNATTTCGATGTCAAAAGATGCTGGAGAGATCTTTGAAGCATCTGTCATTAACGCTTCTGAACCTGCTTCTATAGAATTAATAATCGATGTCACTAATGACGAAGAAAGAACCATTTACGTGCCTTGCGGAACNATGCAAGGAAAAACTTCTGAGGTAATAATAGCAGGCGGTCATCACGATACTGTGTATCANGCTGAGGGAGCCGTTGATGATAGTTCTGGNGTTGCTAGCGTACTTGAAATGGCAAGACAAATGTCTTCGATAATCAATGAAACTGGAACCCCTGAGAGAACCATCAAGTTCTGTACTTGGGGTGGCGAAGAAGAAGGTCTGTGGGGAAGTAGAGCATATGTCGAAGAAATGCAGAGTAGCCTTAGAGAAAACCTCAGGCTATACATCAATTTGGATATGAATCACGTTGATGCTGATTTTGAAAACNGAGGAAACTCATTGACACTATTTACAAATAATGAAGATGATTATGGACACATGCAGAGAATTACNGATATTTACAAAGTAGAAAGAAGCGAAATTGCAGACAGATACGACATACAATTCCAACTCTTAGATGGTGACCAAGGCGATGATAATCAAATGCCATGTAATTCAGACCANTGCCCGTTTGTATATGACCTGGGAGGAGAAAATGGTCGTGCAGTTGTATGCTATGGCAGTGGAAGTTGGGAGTATCACACATACCTTGACACAATGGATAGATTTAATGAAGAATCGTTAGCAGTGTCTACAACAATCTATGGAACATACATGAGATTACTCGCTTATGACCTCAGTGCTTAATTGCGAGGGTTTCAATAACTGAATCTATTGGGTGTTAACATGGTCGCTCCAAGTGCATGGGCATCTCATATCTTAGTGAATTCTAAATCTGAAGCAATTCAGATCAAAGATAAAGTTAGCAAATTAAAAGATTTCCAAAAAATGGCCCGGAAAAAAAGTACATGTCCATCAAGTCAAAAGGGTGGAGACTTGGGTTGGTTTCGCAAAGGTATGATGGTTAGAGAGTTTGATGAAGCTGTATGGCAATTACCCTTAGCGTCGACTTCTAGCCCGATTAAAACTCAATTTGGATACCACTTGATTTGGGTTCATGAAAGAGACTTAGAGTGATAAAATGTTCACTATTTCCTTGGAGAATTACCGCGTCATGGCAAAGCATGGTGCTTTTGATTTTGAGCACTTGGAGAAACAGCCTTTCATAGTTACCATCAGAGTAAAAACAATCGAACAATCGGTAAATGAGGATTTGAGTAAGACTGTCAACTATGCTGACCTACAGACTACGATAGATGAAGTTCTTCTTGATACAGAGCCAATTAGGTTAATGGAAACGATGGCTGAAAGNATGATTGATAAATTAAAATCTAATAAATTGATTAGAAAGATTTCAATACGTATCGAAAAGCCTGATGCACCCCTACCGCACAAAGGTGGATTAGCCGTAGTTGAAGCCAAATGGTCAAAATAGAGGCGAGCATTCAAGCCCGATGACTAAATCGGAATACTATGGTCGAAGACATTCAGCGTGTATTTGTACCATCTGTCACCGAGGAAGATGGCGGAACAATTGGCCTTGGATGCTTTAGTAGTGAAAAGGTAGCCTGGGAAGTTTTACGAACGTTTCTGAAAAGAAGTGAGGAGATGCTCCTAAGCAGCTCAAGTGTCGTCATTTGGGATGTTGATCGTGTAGGCGAAGAAGCGATGACAGTCTTGGCAACTATGGAGTGTAAGGACTGCCCAGTCTGTTCTAGGAGAACTTTTTGGATAGACTTAGAAAATTTTAGTGCATTATGTCACGGTAGCGCATGTTCTGCTTGGATAGAAGAAAATACAGTTGACCCAGAAATAATCGACTGCGGTTGGCCAACAATACGATTTTTGAAGCAGAGTAAGTCTATAGAAGAGGCTGTTAAAGAACTTTATAAACTTGGAGATAGACTAAAGGCTGCCGGAGTTGGAGAACAAGTTAGTGGTTCAGCCGAACAATTAATGCAAGAACACTTTGAACAATCTAATGATTAGATTGAATTGAGAATGAGTGGACCTACAAAGCTGAAAGCGAATAATCCAAAGAAGATAAACATCCAAAGGCGCATCTGCTTTTGATTACGCTCATCACGGGTATTTTTATTAACACATTCTGCACTCTTACAAACTCTTGGTTCTGCGTTTATTGAGATTGGTTTGTGACAGATTCTACAATGTTTGTGTGCTTGATTTTTTGAACCAGAAAATACTTTTTCTGAAACCTTTGATAGTTTTTCCTTTACTTTTTTTGCGTCTACCATATTCATACACTCCTGATCAATGTCCCACTGAATTCTTTTCCTTCTAATGCGCTATCTAATAATGAGATATCTCTTCCATCGAGCACTGCTATGTCTATAGAAGCGCTCTTAGCCCAACCTACTGCTACAGGGTCTACAACTGCAGACTGACCTGGAAGAAGAGGTTCAGTACCTGTTATTTCGGCTAATTCATCAATGGAAATATCAAACATCGGCTTTGCCTCTTCATACTTTCTAGGATCTTTGTCATAGACATAATCCACATTGGTAGCTATAATGCAATTTCTAGCACCACAATCGCGGGCAAGAGCAATTGCAACAGCATCTGTGGTGTGTCCTGGAGTTGTACCTCCCATCACTACAATAGAATGCTTGCTTATTAGGCTAGATGCTTCTTCAGTAGTCGATGGGATTGAAGGTGCAACATCACAACCAATATCGAGGAATATCTGTTGCAAAACTGTCGCATTGAGTCTTGTTGCGGCTATACCGACCTCATCGAGTTTATCAGAATCTGAAATTATGTTCTTAGCAAGTTCAATTCCTTCACGTGCAGGTAATCCACCTCCAACTACGATTCCAAGTTTGCCTCCATTGCCCTCTACATGAACTATCAATTGCCTCAACTGTCCAAGCCATTGACGCCTTTTTTCGGCCTCTTCAGGCCTAAGAAGACTTCCACCCAAGGCTACAACATGAGTTCTTGTCATCATTCTCTCCTCAAACCTCAAGTCTTTGAGGCTATCCCTAAATTTATCTTCGACAACCCAATTTAGTGATTTTAAATTTGTTTAGCACCATTGAAACGGGGCGAGAGTTGAAGACCTTTAGCGAATGCCCCATGTATGGAGGAAGATGTATGAGCGATGATGCTGAAATTTCTACACGACGTCTTCGTCTAAAAATGGCTCTTGAAGAACTCCGAGAGATGAAAGGATTTGGAACAGAATTAGTTACGATTATTATCCCTCCTGACCGACAGGTTTCTGATGCAAGAACTATGCTACAAAACGAGCATGGACAAGCTGCTAATATCAAGTCTAAGGGCACTAAGAAAAATGTTCAAGGAGCGATTGAATCAGCGATTTCTACACTTAATCGTTTCAAGAACGCCGGTGAAAATGGAATCGCTCTTTTTGTTGGTTCGGTGATTATAGGAAACAACAAATCAAGAATGGTGAATATAGTTGTTGATAGTCCACCTCAACCATTTATTTCATTCCGTTATCGATGCGACTCTAAATTTGAACTAACTCAGTTAGAAGACATGTTAGTGGATAAAAAATCCTATGGATTATTCGTAATTGATAGGTCAGAGGCGGCCTATGGGATTGCCTCTGGCAAGCGTATTCATGTTCAGGAACACCTTGTTTCCAATATCATGGGCAAACACCGTCAAGGTGGTCAATCCGCTCAGCGTTTCGAACGTCTCATCGAAGAAGCAGCACATAATTTCTTCAAGAGAGCATCTGAGCACGCCTGCAGTTATTGGTTACCAAACTTAGAAAATATTCAAGCAATAATTATTGGAGGCCCTGGTGCAACCAAGGATTTCTTAGTAAAGAATGAATATTTCCATCATGAAATCGCTAAGAAGATTGCTAAAACCACCTTTGACGTAGGATATTCTAACGATAGCGGAGTAAGAGAACTAGTTGGTAATGCGGGTGGTTTGATGGGTGAAATTGAATTAGATGCTGAAAGGCAAATGATGACTCGTTTCCTTCAAGAGTTAATCAAACCACATCCAAAAGCAACTTATGGAGAAGTAATGATCAAACAAGCTCTAGACCAAGGTGCAGTAGACACTTTACTTATTTCCGAAGGACTGAGAAAGAACTCTCTAAAATTACAGTGTCAGAAATGCTCACATGAGTGGAAAATATCAATTTCTCGTTCTGAAGAAATTCCAGAATGTCCATCTTGTAATGCTAAATCTGACGATATTAAAGAATTAGAAAATATCTCATTGATTGATGAATTAGCCATAATGGCTTCGAAAGGCAACTCAATGATATCTTTTATCTCTATAGATACGGAAGAAGGCTCTCAATTGCTAGATGGATTTGGCGGACTTGCAGCGATTTTAAGATACCCCATGATGTGATATTATGAAGATTCTAAGAGAGCATGTCGAGCCTGTTCTTAGCAATGCATTAGAATCAATTGGAATAAATAATCCAAACTGGAAATCAATGCTTACGCCATCGAGGGAGCATTCACAAGGTGACCTATCCTTACCATGTTTCCCATTTGCCAAACAACTTGGAAAAAGTCCTAATGATATTGCCGAAGATTTATCAAAACTGATTGAGAACAATGGCGCTATAGGCCAAGTTAATGCTACTGGGGGATACCTTAATTTCAAGGCTGAGTCAAAATGGCTTGCTAAACAATTACTATCAGGAAAGGTTAGAGTAGGAGACGCATATGGAAAAAAACCAGATACTGATAGACAGGTCCTAATCGAGCACACATCTGCTAATCCAAATGGACCATTCCATGTTGGAAGGGCTAGAAATGCAATACTTGGCGACACATTGGTCAGACTCCATCGTTTGCTAGGAAACGAAGTTAGAGCAGAATACTATGTCGATGACATGGGTAAACAAGTAGGAGTACTCGCCTGGGCATTGGATAATTTATCTGACCAAGAGGTAGAAAATATCCTTGAAGACAAAGATTCTATATCAACAAAATGGGCGAATAAAGCAGACCATACCAGAGTTCGGTGGTACCAAGCGGCTCAAAAACTTAGGAAAGATGAAGACAAAAGTGAAAAAATGGAACAAGAGATTGGTAAATTGGTTCACGCTAGTGAGCATGGAGATGAAGCGGTTTTACAACAATTCCATGACTCTTTCCAACCCGTATTGGATGGGATGCTAGAGACGTTGGGGAGACTAGGGATAGAATTCGACCAATTCACTAATGAATCAATGTTTGTAACCAATGGGGATGTTGCTAAACTTACTCAAACACTTTCTGGGCTTGATATCCACGGAGTGGCAGATAATGGTGCAGAATTTTTAGACTTAGGCGCTAGGGGATTGAAGGGTAAGACAGAATTCTTCTTCAAACGAGGAGATGGCTCATCGCTGTATGCAACTAGAGATATAGCTTATCACATCTGGAAATGGAAACAGTGTGATGATTTGATCAATATTCTTGGAGAAGACCATAAGTTACAATCCAAGCAAGTAGGAATGACTCTTCAAGAATTAGGTCATAAAGTTCCTGAAGTTCTATTCTATTCATTCATAAAATTACCAGAAGGAAAGATGTCAACACGACGAGGCAATGTTGTTTTCATGGATGATTTACTTGAAGAAGCGAAAGAGCATGCTTCAAAGATCGTAAGGGAGTTAAGACCTGAATATTTGGAGCAGGAAGTATCTCATATTGCGGAATCTGTTGGCAGGTCTGCTATTCGATTCAATATAATCAAAGTAAGCCCAGATAAAGGTTTTACATTTAGATGGGAAGAAGCATTAGCTTTTGAAGCAGGTTCCGCCCCTTTTATCATGTATAGCCATACAAGAGCACTTTCTATAGCGAATAAATGTTCTGATAATGGAATTGATATCGAGGAGATTTCAAATAAAAACCTAGATTTGGAAACGATTAACTTAGAATTACCGGATTCTTTGATTGATTTACTACGGTGTATGGCGATTCAAAATGATGTTTTAGAGCGCTCAGTGAAGCAATGTAGGCCTAACCTATTTGCTAATCAAGTACTAAACCTCGCAACCAGTTTCAACGGATTCTACCGAGACTGTAAGATTTTTGATGATGGGGAAGTGAACGAATTATACTTCCAAATATCACAACTGGCATCTCAATTCCTAAAAACTGGAATGGAAGGATTGGGTATTATCCCTCTTGAAAGAATGTAATCACTTGACGTCTGACCTATACCAGCCATCTGGCAATTCCATTGGGTCATAAACATTAGAATCTTTGACCCTACGAACTATTTCAAGTTTCATCGCTTCCATGCCAACTCCTTCGATTGCTGACATGGTAACTCTGTCATTTTGGTCATATAGTAGAGGTAACTCTGGTTCGCCTTCTGAACCATCTTCAATCCATTCAATTTCGCATTGCTTAACTAAATCCCAACTTTCAGGCCTAGGTTCAATCAAATCAGCCTTTGAAGAAACAACCAATAATTCTGTACCTGGTAGATGGACTTTAACATCTTCAAGTAAATTCATCTGCTCTTCGATTGAAGTACCACAGTTTTGGCTTTCGTCAATCAAAAACAAAACTAGAGAGCCAAGGTTTTCTAATGCTGAAATCGCTTGAAGTTCAATGTCATTACGCTTTTCCATCGGCCTATCAAGTAATCCCGGAGTGTCTACTAACTGGTATTGCAATCTGCGATGGATGAAATGTCCAACGTGAATTTGTTTAGTTGTAAATGGATAATGATTTACTTCCATGTTACCGGAACTTAATGCTGAAATGAATGCGGATTTACCAACATTTGGAGCACCACAAACAACTACACACGGTAGAACTTGGTCAATTGTAGGTAGACGCTTCAATACTTCTCTAGAACGATTTAACCAATCAAGTGATGGTCCAACCCTCCTCATAATCGATGATATTCGACCATATGCTTCTCTGCGTGCATCATGCATTAATTCGGTTCTACCTGTACGAACGATTTTATGTGCATTTTGTCGAGAAATATTGACGACTTGTTTAGAACCCCATTGTAACATCGAAAGATGATGCCTATAATCATCACAACCGACACATGCATCGATCATTGAAACATCAAATTTCGGAGATTGGTCTAATGATGGCCAAGTATTTACAGTGTCCATAAGAGTTGTAGAAATTATATCTGCAGCTGTTTGAACCATTCTATTCATTTGTTTCCTAACTCTAAAAATTCTATCGGAGTCATCCACTCTATCCGCTGCTTTTCTAGCGCGGGAAAATGCTTTGTCCAAAACCTCGTCCTCTAAAAGAACGGTTGGAAGGGTACGCCATGATACTTTCATACTGTTCCCTAATTCTATCCAGAAGACTACACTTCAAGAAGACTTGGTAGGGATTGACTCAATATAATCAAAATCTCAATAATTAGGAGCGAGGTTCAAGTAGGCTCGGCCTATGGTTAAACCATGGCGAAGAAAAACAACGAGGTTAAACTACCTAAATGGGCATTACCACTATGGGAAGACATGGGTTCACCAAATTTATCAGATGTCGAGGGAATTAACAGTGGAGATCTATTAGAAAGAAGACATGGACTTCGTAAAGATGATTTTATTGAAGTCCAACTTGATGCTCGCGCCTTTGCTGAAGGAAAGGATACTTGGATTAGAGGAAGACTACTATCATCTGGAAAATCCAGTATTGAAATTCTGTGTGAAGAAGGAAAGAATAACTATATTGCAAGAGATGTAATCGTAAAAATAGTATTGGTTGCACATACCAGACCTGCATACATAGACGATAAAGAATTACTAGCATTCGAAAGAAAGGATATGAAGAGACGTTCAAACCTACATGAGAAAGTAGAAAAAGAAAGTAAAGGCTCCGATGACACTCATCTTTGGGGCTGATTTGATGGCACTTCACACCAATGAATGCATACCATGTAAAGGTGGAATTCCACCTTTGAATAAATCACAGATTACTCCTTTAATGGAAGAATTAGGAAATGATTGGATTGTTGTTAATGACCACCATCTAGAGAGAAAGTTTGAGTTTGATGATTTCCAAACAGCATTGGATTTTGTAAATTCAGCTGGTGAAATTTGCGAACAACAAGCACATCATGCTGATTTTGAATTGGGTTGGGGTAGAGTTAAAGTTAGTATTTGGACCCATAAAATAGACGGTCTGGCTGAATCAGACTTCTACTTAGCCGCTAAGATTAATCAAATCAAATGAGTTGTAGGGATGTCAAAGGTTCAAGAAAACATATTGACTAGAAGAACTATTTTTCGTTTCAACGATAAAGTAGTTTCAAACGATTGTATTGAAACTGCCATCGAGGCTGCAAGACATGCCCCTTGCCATAAGAATACGCATCCTTGGAAATTCTATATATTGGGTGATGAGTCTAGGGAAAAGTTGATTCCTATTGTTGAAACCTTGGCCAAGGTAAAAGCTACTAGCGAGGATAATAAAAGACTGGAGTCCTTATTGGATAGAGCACGAAATAAAATATTGAAGCCTCCGGTATTAATAGCAATTACCAGCTTAATTAACAAAGAAGATTCCTTTCGAGAACAAGAAGATTATGCTGCAACCGTATGTGCTTTGCATAACATGGTGTTATCATTTTGGGACCAAGGAATTGGAACACAGTGGAGTACTGGTTCTATTACTCGAGATAAAGGCACTTACTCAGCACTATCAATACCAATAGAACGTGAAAGAATAATTGGTTTTGTCAAGGCTGGATTCCCTGAAAATATTCCTAATAAGGAAAAGAAGCCAATCGATGGGATTAGATTTTATCTACCCTAAATCAAAGTTTAACAGGTCTAGTAGCACCACATGCTTGACATTTTAGCAGTGTTGTTCTCTCTTCTCTAACAAACATTGTATCTGGAGATTTACATTGAACACATTTGATGTATGAATTAACATAATTTGCAATGGTCTTCTTAATTCTTTTAGGAGGAATTCTACCTTTGAATCTAGCCCTAGGCCCATCTCTTGAACCAGATGTACCTAAGTCATTTAGAATATATTGATAGACATGATCATCATCTCTATCCATCATAGAAACAACATCATTGAAATTGCGAAAAATAGTATTAGAACCTTCGATTAGAATTTGAGGTTCAGGTAGTCTCCACCTTGACCTCGATGAAATATTATCTGGAATATTTTCACGAGCCCGGTCGAGAAGTGTCTCGTAATCAAAGTCTCCCATGGTTAGCGCTTGTATCATTCGTTCTTGAAGCCTTTGGGATTAATTATCATTGATTAATGATATATTTGATGAAAGGTTTGATGTGTTGAAATACTCTCGAGAGTTTTGAGAGACATGGTATCAAGCATCGAGGAGCTTAGAATCACTGCCGGCAATTTGCGTAAAGAAGGATTGAACAGTCAGCAAATTGCTGATGAATTATCCCTTTCCCAAGATACAATTTCTTGGCTTCTAGCAGGGAGTCAACAAAATGAAGAGAGACCAACAGATGTTAGAATTGGTTGGAGAACTATTGGCGTAAAACCAAACCGAATCGCGGCAATTGGCACGATAATGGCTGATGTTGCTGATGAAGAATTAGGATTTAATGAAATTGACACTGTTGTTGGTATTTCTATTAATGGGATTTCTTTTGCACACGAAGTAGCAAGAAACTTAGATTGTGAATTCACAGTATATAGAACAACAGATGGAGGCGATGGTTCTGGTTCTTTATCAAGTAAATATGGTCAAGTTTCAGGTAAAAAAGTAGTAATTATTGATGATGTTTTATCCACTGGTAAAACAATGACTAAGACTATCAATTCAATAAGAAATGCAGGTGGAGAAGTTGGATTGGTAATCGTACTAGTCAACAAGACAATGCGTAATGAAATTGAAGGCGTACCACTTAGAGGCGTTATCCGCGCTTTTTCAGTTTGAGGTGAAGAGATGCATTGGGCAGACGTAACCGCCCAGGCCTTAGCGCACAAAGGTAACAAACATATCATTTCCACTGGTATTACTCCTAGTGGAGAATTTCACATCGGGCATCTTAGAGAAATTTTGACTGGCGATATGATAAGTAGAGCCGCAAAAAATGCAGGACTAGATGTGGATTTCATCTTCATTGTTGATGATGCAGACCCCTTAAGGAAAGTATATCCATTTCTACATGATGATTATTCACAATTTATCGGCCATCAAATTGGTTCAATTCCTGCACCTGATGAAAATGGAAAGCCGGACTTTGAGAAATTTAGCAAAGATGGATTGAGTTATGCTGATTACTTTCTAAGTCCGTTTCTCGAAGCATTAAGGACAATTGGAGTAGTTCCAAGAATCATCAAGAATTTACATTCTTATCGCTCAGGGGCGTTCAATGAAGTCTCAAAAATTGCTTGTGACAAGGCTGACGATATTAGAGAAATCATCGAGCGTGTATCAACTAGAGAATTGGCTGGAGATTGGTTTCCTTGGAGCCCGCTGGATTCTAAAGGTTCGCTGGAAGGAGTTGTAGTAACGGGTTATGATTACCCACTTGTTCACTGGAAAGACTCTCATGGTGTTGAAGGAAGTTCCGATATTACCAAAGGAGAAGGTAAACTACCATGGCGAATTGATTGGCCAGCAAAATGGTCTTGGATTGGAGTCACATGTGAAGCATTTGGAAAAGACCATGGCGCTGCTGGAGGTTCTTATGCCACAGGAAGAGAAATATGCCAACTTTTTGGACATCAACCCCCTCAACCGCTAACCTATGAATGGATTAGTTTGAAGGGGCAAGGAGCAATGTCATCATCTACTGGTAATACAATTGGTCCTATTGAAGCATTAGAATTAGTACCTCCTGAAATTCTTAGACTTCTCATCGCTCAATCAAAACCTAACAAAGCAATCGAATTTGATACTGGTATGAGCCTAGTTAATTTGGCTGATGAATATGAAAGACTGTTATCACGTAATTTTGACCAAGAACTTACTGAACAAGATCTATCCCGACGTAAAAAAGTTCAGATTGAGGATGCCATCGGTGCTTTGAAAATGTCCAAAGTATCACCTGAATCAACTTTAGAATCATCTAATGTCACCTTTAGACACCTCTGCCTACTTGCCCAAACTAAAACTTCTGATGAAATGGTTTGGAGTAGTTTAGGATATTCAAGTACAGATAAACCACCTACTTCTTTGGTTGATAGATTAAACAAAATGAAACTATGGATTAAGTCTAAACACCTACCTGAAGAGATGCGGATTTCAATAATTGATAATCCTGAACTTGAGATGTTCAAGGAATTTGGAGATGAAGAAATCAAAGTTCTAAAATTGCTAAAAGAGGAACTCGAGAGATGTGAATGGAATAGTGAAGATATTGGAAATGCAATCCCTAATTCTGCTAAAACCATAGAACTATCTCCAAGAATTGCTTATTTCGTAGCATATAAATCACTCATGGGTCGTTCAAGAGGGCCGAGGTTAGCCCCAATTCTTGCTGAAATCGAACGTGAAAGAATCATTAAAATCATCGAAAAATGCTTGATTGTGATAAACTCTTAAGGTTGAAACTTCGACATATTCGGAGATATATTCCGCACTATTGAAAAGTGAAACCATCTCATCTCCTTCCATGGCGGGGGTTTATTGTCCAACCTGTGAGGCAGATGTAGAACCTGCCGCAAAGTTTTGTCTATCGTGTGGACACGATATGACTGGACAGGGCCCCATCACATCCACTGGCCATGATTTGAACCAACTTAGAGATGTAATTCGACTTCGAGACGACCTCTCGATGGCGGAAAAATTCGATATGATAGCCAAAATAGAGGAGGGTGCTAATCCAATACAACTTGGAATCGCTGCACCAGCAGAGGGTGAAGAATACGATATTGGCGATGCATTTTCATCTGCTGAACTCGAATCCTCGAGTTCCTCAAAAATCATAAGTATGGATTGGGGTAACTCACCAGCCGCTAATGCTGCTGTAAGAGCTGTTGTTAGAGGAACTAATGCTTGGGATTTAATTCAAGAAGGTAAACTTGACCTAAATGAGGGTCTGTTTAGAGAAGCAATGGATACTGGTATGGAAGCATCTACTCACATT
Source organism: Euryarchaeota archaeon TMED132 (assembly GCA_002172355.2). Taxonomy (GTDB): domain Archaea; phylum Thermoplasmatota; class Poseidoniia; order Poseidoniales; family Poseidoniaceae; genus MGIIa-L1. Next base: position 12,241 of record NHGH02000026.1, on the reverse strand, counting down.
CACGATGTTGCTAGTGGTGAGCATGAGGGAATTGACCCCGATGCGATGAGAGCTATTCCAGTTCTAAAGCCGCCAAAGAGAAGTTTCTGTCCTAAATGTGGTTCTGACATACATGCTAATACCATGCTACAATGGCGCAAGTGGAGAGATTCTGCAAGCGAAGTAGTTTCAATGCAATTAGAAGCATCTATGGAGACTTCATTGATTCAAGTTGCTTCCCATTACATCAACGTAATGCAAGCATTGCAAGATGAACGTGATGATGCTTATTCCAAGCTACAAAAAGTCGATGCATCGGCAATGGAAGAAAAGATTAGAGCCAAATTGGAAAAGAGCATCAGAAAAGAATTAGAGAAAGAAATCCGTTCTGAACTTGAAGAAGAGTTCCAAAATAAAACAGTTTCAAACGTGGCTAAAAAGGATGAACCTGCTAAGAAGGCAACAAAGTCCACTCCTGCCAAAAAGACTCCAGCAAAGAAGAAAACCACTCCAAAAAAGGCGGGAGGCATGTTTGGTGCCAAAAAGCCAAAGAAAACCTATGATGGTAAAAAGGGTGGCAAGGCAGATTGGTTCTTGAAAGAAGCCTTAGACACAGTATATGACCCTCATGGAACTGGAAAGGCGATTAAAGGTGCAACTATTCTCGCACGTTCATCCGAAGGAAATGTTAGAGTTAGAGATGTGGTAAGAATTTACTCAAAAGATGGTGAATCTGGAATTAGTGAATTAGCATGGACAAGCCCTCTAACAAGATATATCATCGATGCATATGATGCCTGTTGATCAGTAGTTTACCTTCAATCTTCTAGGCTCAACTTCCCCTTTTTGTTGTGCCCTTATTGCTGCAACTTCCATATCAGCGCCCCTAATTGTGGTAACAAATGGAATGTTGAGTTCAACAGCAAGTCTTCTCATCATATTTCCATCACGTACTGCACCACCTGATACTGTTGGAACATTAACTATGAAAGAAATCTTACCTTGGCGCATTAAATCTAATGCATCAGGATGTTTGGATTCTCTTATACGATAAGCCACTTCTACAGGTATATCGTTCTCTCTAAGATAATCTGCAGTACCTGGAGTTGCGAATAGATTAAATCCTAATTCTACTAACTTCGATGCTGAATTCAAAAGTTTCTTCTTATCTTGGTCCCTAACAGTTAGGTAAGCACCCCCTGACCTAGCAACAGGTACTTCTGTCGCTAATCTCGCCTTTAGATAAGCTATATCTGCTGATGTATCTGAACCAAATACTTCACCAGTAGATTTCATTTCAGGCCCAGGTGCTGGGTCTAGACCACGCAGTTTTATGAATGGAAACACAGGTGCTTTTACACATATTTGCCCAGATGTTCTAATTGGAATGTCTTGCTTAGAAAGAGGTATTCCAATAGTGATGTTAGCCGCTATTCTAGCGAGAGGTAAACCTGATGACTTTGCAACGAAAGGAACTGTTCTTGAAGACCTAGGATTGACTTCCAAAACATATAGATCATCACCTTGTATAGCAAACTGAATATTATAACAACCTTTGATATTGAGTCCCAAGCCTATAACTTCAGTTTGTTTACGGACTAATTCAAGAATGTGTTCTGGAACGTTTTGGGTCGGGATAAAGCATGTAGAGTCACCTGAGTGAATTCCCGCTTCTTCCAAATGCTCCATTATAGCACCAACAAGTACTTCTTTGCCATCACATGCTGCATCTACATCTAATTCAGTAGCATGTCCAAGATATTCATCTACCAGTAGTGGCTTATCTGGAGCAAGATATGCTTCTTTTAGATAAGCATCTAATTGTTCTTGATTGGATAATATCTCCATCCCTCTCCCACCTAGAACATATGATGGTCTGATTAGCACAGGGAATCCAATTTGCTCAACTGCATTTCTTACATCATCCGAACTAGTACCAGTAGCACCTCTTGGCATTTTTAATCCGGACTTTTGAGCAAATTTCTCAAACCTTTCCCGATCACTTGCCTCATCGATGGCATCACATGAAGTTCCTGCAATTTCTAATTCCAGTCCAACCTTTTTCAAATCAGGAAGTCTCTGTTCAAGCGGTTGTGAAAGATTTATTGCTGTTTGACCACCAAATTGTAGAAGAATTGAATGAGCATTTTCTCTAAGTAAAACTTCCGAGACATATTCAAGTGTCAAAGGTTCAAAGTAAAGTCTGTCAGAGGTATCAAAATCTGTAGAAACTGTTTCAGGATTATTATTTATCAATATTGCATCTTTACCCGCTTCTCTAATCGCCTTAACCGCATGCACACATCCATAATCGAATTCTATACCTTGACCAATTCTTATCGGTCCGCTACCTATAGCAACATAACGTTGCTTAGTTCTACTTTCTAAATCCGGAATGTAGTCTATTTCATTTGAGCCATTTGGCTCATATGTAGAATAATAATAAGGGGTTTTAGCAGCAAATTCAGCAGCACAAGAGTCAACCATGCGATATTTTGGATGTAGTTTCAATGAGTGCCTCCGAGACATTACAGTCTTTTCATCCCGGCCTCTAGGTAGAGATTTATATCCAGTTGCAGGGAATCCATTTAGTGCATCAGCAATATGAGAATCACTAAATCCAAATGATTTCCATTCACGTAATAATTCTACATCTATTTCAGAAGGATTACATGCTATTGATACGATTTCATTTTCCATCTTTGCAATGTTTTCGAATCGATATAAGAACCATCGAGTGATTCTGGTTATTTCATGAACTCTCTCGACACTCCATCCACGCCTAAATGCTTCAATCAATGCACCCATTCTTCTATCGGTTGCAATTCTACACCAATCTACTAGAACCGAATCAGGAAGTTCTTCATAGGCTCTTTCTTTCATCCCCTCTCCCTCGGACTCATCTGCTCTTGTCAAAGGTCTTGGATGAGGGCAACCCTGCTCTAAAGATGCCCATGCCTTCAAGAATGCTTCTTCGAAATTACGGCCGATAGCCATCACTTCACCGGTAGATTTCATCGAGGTTCCAAGAGTTCTATCTGCGGTTCTAAACTTGTCAAAAGGCCATCTCGGAATTTTTACCACACAGTAATCCAATGTAGGTTCAAAAGCGGCTGTTGTTCCTTCTCCTGTAATCGGGTTAGGAAGTTCATCTAGAGTATAACCCACCGCTATCTTAGCAGCCATCCTAGCAATTGGGTAACCCGTTGCTTTGCTAGCCAGAGCGGAAGAACGAGAAACTCTTGGGTTTACTTCAATAACTCTAATTTCACCTGTTGATTGGTTGAATGCGAATTGTACATTACAGCCGCCCTTAATGTTCAATGCACGAATCAAACTCAACGCTTGGTCTCTCAGAATTTGATGGTCACTATCTGAAAAAGACTGCAATGGTGCAACTACTGTAGATTCTCCAGTATGAACACCCATTGGGTCAATGTTCTCCATCGTACATACAATTGTTGCATTGTCGGCTTCGTCTCTCATCACTTCATACTCTAATTCTTGCCAACCAAGAATAGATTCTTCGATTAGAACTTGACTTATTCTTGAGTTTCTCAATCCTAAAGTCGCAATTTCGACTAATTCACCCAAATCCCAGGCTGTTCCACCACCCAAACCTCCGAGTGTAAAAGCAGGCCTGATAAGTAATGGCCAACTGTTGATTTGTTCAGCTGCTGAAATAACCTCGTCCATAGAGTTACATGCTATTGCTTCAGAAATTGGGAGATTAATTGATTCACAAACCTTGTTGAATAATTCTCTATCTTCTGCCTTATCAATAGCATCCAAATCAGAACCTATCAATTCTACACCTAATTCATCTAAAACACCCTGATGAGCCAGTTCACTGGCAATGTTCAATGCGGTTTGCCCGCCCATTCCAGCCAATATTGCACATGGCCTCTCTATCTCTAAGATTCTCTTAACCGATGAAGATAATAATGGCTCAATATAGACCTTGTCTGCCATTTCAGGGTCGTTTTGAATAGTTGCGGGATTTGAGTTAACCAAAATAACCTCATAGCCATCTTCTCTCAAGGCTCTAACCGCTTGACTACCTGAGAAGTCAAATTCGGCCGCTTGACCAATTTTTATTGGACCGCTCCCTANGACTAAAATTGTCTTTAAGTCATCTCTACGAGGCATTAGTTAATGACCCCCAGATATTGGTCAACTACTTCTCTAAATCTCAAGAATAAATTTGCTGCATCATGAGGTCCAGGACAAGCTTCTGGGTGAAATTGGACAGTGAAAGAAGGACTACCAATCACATCAAGACCCTCGACTGTTCTATCATTTGCATTGATATATCTAACTTCAACTTCCGCACCATGAAGGTTCTCTTGTGGTGGAGAAGTTGCACCAGAGGGGTGAGCAGCCAACATTCCTGAATCGGGGTCAGCAACTGCAAAACCATGGTTTTGGCTTGTAATGAGTACTTTTCCTGTTTTCAAATCAACCACTGGTTGGTTGGCACCTCTATGGCCATAGCGCATTTTGTAAGTGCTTAACCCAGACGCTAACCCCATGAGTTGATGGCCTAAACAAATACCCATTACTGGAATTTTTGACCTTACTGCCGATGCCAAAGTATGACGGGCANTTGATGCTTTTCCGGGGTGGGCTGGATCACCTGGCCCATTAGAGCAAAATAATGCATCAATCTGATACTGCTCATGGAGTAATTGAAAATCTACATCAGGGGGACACCAAATCACCTCAAAGGATTTACATAAACTCCTAAGAATATTATATTTTATTCCACAATCAATAGCCGCTAAGCGTGGCTTTAAAACTCCAAAATCATCTAGTGAACCAGGGTTTAGAATTACTGGCTCATCTATTGAAACTTGGTCAACTAAATCTTCTAAATCCGGAGATGTTAGATTCTTTAATCTTTCAACAAGAGNCTGTTCNTCTGCTATAGGTCCAAATACGCATAGAACNGTCCCCAATTCACGAACNCTCTTNGTAATNGCNCTTGTATCAATTCCCTCAATACCNGGGACATTGTGAAGCCTAAGTAAATCATTGACAGTACCGATAGAGTTNCTATGGTCGGGTTGAGACATCGCATGACGTACTATNACTCCACGAGGCCAAACAGANGCAGATTCNGAACAACCATGGTGGATACCATAATTTCCNATNAGNGGATATGTGAAAGTCAAAACTTGNCCTGCAAATGAAGGGTCGGTTAGAGACTCTTGATANCCCATCATTCCAGTNGTAAAAACAAGTTCACCTTCNCCGATTTTATTNGCNCCGAAAAGTTCACCTTCATACCTACCACCATCNGCAGTNAATAGAANNCCNACNCCACTTGCAGANGTAGGTAAATCATCGCCCCTAGAAAGNCCATCNGCAGCATCTTGGAAGGTAGGATAACCNCTTNAATTNCTATTTNCAGCACCAGGACAGAAACTTCCGTCTTGCAACTGNNCCGTTGACATCGCAGATGGTCAAAAACGGACTCCCATAATGATTGGGTTTGTATGGNGGAAATAAGGCCCATTACAAGACTTACTGAAAATTAGTNNAAAGGCACTTGTATAAACTTAGTAAGTATCTATTTACTAATTTTATCTATCCAAATCAATTACTTTCTTACCTTTAGCCGAGGGCTCGATAATTAACCGAGCATCTTCGAACTTACGGTCAACAGTATTTCCACCATGCCATGAATCTAGAAATAGTCCCAATGCGGCCACTTCTGAATGAGGTTGATTGCCCACAGCAACATTATATTGACTGAGTTTGAATACTTCAGGAGGGACTTTAGCACCACCTACAATAACAACTAATGGACGATCCCTACGTATCTTAGGGATAGCTTCCCTAAACGGCTCCCCATACATTGTCAAATGTACTGCGACACCAGGTAAACCATCACCTGCATCTTCTTCAACAAATTTTCTCAACCATCCCATTGGACTTTTGATATAGTCACATTCAAGTCCTTTCCCGAACCTTTTTTCAACCGATTTCAAATTATCGAACATATCTTTATCTTCATCTCCGGCCAATAGAAATCTATCAGCACCAAATGCACGCCCTACAAGTGCTAGATGAGTGGTAATTCTAGGGTCTCTGCCTCGACGATATCCAAGCCTAAGAACATCGACTCTCTCACCAGACATAACACTGCCAAAAGACAATCATTGATGAAAGGTATGCTAAATTATNCCTCGGAAGGTTTTCGTTCCGAATTATTTGAATCATTATCTGGAGTTATTTCTATTCCATTTGAATCACAGAATCTTTTCAACCAGACCAAAAGTGATGCATCTACTAACAAGTGAGCACACCATGAGACTCCGGCCCAAAGTATTCCAAGTCGCAAACATCTCCAAACCCCGTCTACCAAATCATATTGGTCAGTGAGTAATCCAATTGCCATTGGTTCAATAACATATAAGCCGCACATNATCAACATTGCACCAGATATTAAAGAAGGCAATAATTTACCTAATTCTCTACTCAANTCACTCAATAAAGAGGACATTAGTCCAAGTCCAATGACTGCTAATGCCACCTGTGAGAAATCTAAATCAAAAAAGGTTGAGAGTCCAGAATCAAGGTCATCNGTTGCTGAGTCTACTGCTAACCACCAAAATACCAGTATGATAGTCATTAANCCTCCACTATAATACGACTTATTGGCAATCATACCAAAAATTGAAGAATTGTCCTCAGGCTTTAATCTTACAATCAACCTATTTGCCAATTCCAAACTAGACTCAGAAACAGAATTATTGGGATCAAAATCACTCGATTCTTGAATCAATGATTGCTGAGGTTCCTCCGGCATAACGACACCTTTACAGTCACAACTTATCAAATCTCTCGCTTTCGCACGGTTCATGGGCGAGAACTTGGCACCTGATGAAAATCGCCNCAACTATATTTTTAGAAGTATAAACAGAGGCAATAATAGTCCTTGTATCATAATGGGAATTCTAAATATCACGCCGGATTCCTTTCANAGTGAAAGTAGAAGATTCGAATTAGAAGATTCNGTCAAACGAGGAATTGAAATTTGGGATTATGGGGCCACATGGTTGGACATAGGCGGTGAATCTACTCGGCCTGGGGCAAGCCCTGTGGATACTGAAGAAGAATTAAGAAGAGTTATTCCAGTGATAAAGTCACTAAAAGAAAGAAGGCCAGAAGGTCTAATCTCAATAGATACGCGAAGAGCAAAAGTGGCAAGAGAAGCGATTAATGCTGGGGCTGAGATGATTAATGACATATCTGGATTTAGTGACCCAGAAATGATTGATGTTGTTCTTGAAACCGGATGTGCTGTGTGTATAATGCACATGCAAGGAGAACCTGAGAAAATGCAAGANAATCCAGAATANAATAATTGTNTAGAAGAAGTAAGTTCCTTTTTATTTGACAAAGCACAGGAATTGGTAGAATCTGGCCATCCCAAAGAATTGATTATTATTGACCCTGGAATCGGATTTGGCAAGTTACTTAGCCATAATATACAGATAATCAAAAGTATCGAAACGCTTACTGAATCTAACTTTTCAACCCTTCTTGGAGTTTCGCGAAAATCTATGATNGGACAAATTACTGGAAAGCAAAAAACAGAAGATAGACTACCTGGAACTTTGGCAACCAGTGCCTTTGCATTNTACAACAAAATCGANATCATAAGAGTCCATGATNTCGATGAAAATGTCGATTTAATGAAGGTTCTAAATGAATTGAATTAATCAAATTCCGCCAATCAAACCCGCCGCAGCAACCCATGCTCCGGCCATACTNCCGACATTTGTTAGAGCGGTCACAAGTAGTACTCGACCTGCACGATTAGACCAGAAAAGACTGAATTTGTCCAATTTGAGGAAATTCTGAAGATCTTCTGTCGTTGGTTCTACTACTTTCAATTGTACATAGCCAGCAAACCAACCCGCTGCCAAGGTTGGATTTAGAGAGGTTATCGGTGATGCTAAAGCAGCGGTTAATATTGCTAGGATATGCCCTCTTGCAAGAATACATCCAATCGCTGCAAAAACAGCGTTAGCCAATGTCCATACAGTGAATAGTTCGACAAGGTCCACACCTTCGCCTGTTGTCAAAAAATAAGCCATAAGACCCATNACTAATGCAGGAATCAACCAAGGTATAGATTTTGAAATGAAAGTTCTCTTAGGAATTTCTTCCAGTAGTGAGATATTTTCTTCATTATATTCTAATTTCTCATTTAGATTTTTTTCTAATCCAGTAAGGTGGCCTGCTCCAACAACTGCTAAGATTTTTTTATCTGAATCAATGGATAATATCTTCTCAGCAAGATAAGAATCTCTCTCATCTATCAGTACTGTCCCCGCACCGGGAGAAAATTCTCTTAACTCTTCCATCATCGAAGATAATAAATCTCGATTCCCTAGTAATTCCTCTAAGTCTGGATTTTCTTCATCCTCTTCTTCCCCTAATAGGGAGTAAAGTATCTTGAATTTCTCTCGAAATTTCATTTTCTTCCAAGCTCTTCGTAGTGTAACTTGTATATCTCTATCTATCAGCACCACTTCCAAATCTTTCTCTTTAGCAACCTCAACTGCGGCCATCAATTCAGCACCTGGTTGTTCACCTTCATCCATTCCCAATCTACGTTGCTCAGAGGCTAACATTGATTGCAGTAGAACAAGTGGTGCTTTACCTTCTTTGATTACTTTCAATAGACCCTCTTTATCCAATCTCCTATCACTGATTAGTGAATCATACCTTGATTGACATAATTCCACTGCAACTACTTCAGGCTTGAATTCATCAATTTGAGTTTTTACCGCTTCAACACTCGCCTTAGCGACATGAGCAGTACCTAATAATCTGAGATTAGGTGAAATATCTACAAAGGGTGACATAGACATTTTTACTCCTCATTTATTTTAGGCAATAGTGATTTTAGTTCCTCTGTCATCTGTTCTAAAGCATTGATACTCGCTTGGTCTAAATCCTCAGGAACATCACCCAAAATCACATCAAATGGAATTTGTCCTCCAGCTAACTCTCTATGTCCGCCGGCCAAACCATCTTTCCAATGTGAAGATAGAATCTTGCCAATATGAATATCTCTTCTCTTAGTTCTTGCAGATAGAATTATTTTCCCCCTCCGTACACCATAAACAACCACTGTATCGATACCTTCAGTTGGTAGAAGGAAATCTGCAATCTGTGCCAAAGAATCTCTATTAGGCATCTCCAATAATGGTGCTAATAGGTTATTATCCATCTTAATTCTATTATTTAGTGCATTAGAAAATGATTCTAAAGTCTCCTGAGAGCGTGGAGGTATTTCTATAGAACGGGCTATTTCTCTATCAACAAATGCATTTAACCATGATAAAGCCCTTAGGTCAACTGCATTAAAATCTCTTGTGAAACCAAGTGTATCTGTCTTAATCCCAAAAGCCAATGCCGTCGCTGTTTTAGTACTAATTTGATGATTTAAACTCATCAAAAGGCTCGTTATTAATGAAGATGTAGAGGAAAATTCTGAACGTACAAGAACTATATCTGCCGCGACGGTATCTTCTACTGTGTGGTGATCGATTACAATATTTGGAATACAGTCTACTGGCAAGATATTATTTGCACCTGGTCGATGAAAATCAACAGTAATTATTACCTCTGAATCTTTGATTGCATCAGATACTTCCCAATCAAGAATTAATCTTCTAGTAGGTATTTCCAATAATTGCACCATTGCTCTATTTTGTTGATGTTCGATTAACCCGCCATGAAGAATACTTCCCTCTAAGCCCATTTCTTCTACTAACTCCAACATAGCCAAACCTGAAGCCAAAGCATCAGGGTCAGGGTTATCATGACAAAATATGGCAACTTTACTACCCTTCGGTATCGATTTTAGGTAGTTCTCTACAACCGATGCACTCGCCCTTCTCTCCCATGAACGAATTCTATCTTGCATAGCGGCAAATGAAATATCATCAATACTTACCAAATCTATACCATCACCCTCTAATGGTACAGTGGTCAAGATTGGTGTTTCTGGCCATTTCCTCTTTATCTGGTCAAGCGAATTGGTATCGATTAAAGCATCATCATCCAAGTATAAGATTGCTGTAGGTATATGCTCAATTAGAGGTATTGAAGATAATTCTACAGGTGAAGGTAAAGCGATAATCTCGCAATCATCCAATGGCTCTTCAATCGGTAGACCAGATGCAAGACCCACCAGTACGCACTTATGTCTTTTAGCACACCATTTAGACAGTCTTACTGCCAAGTGATTGGAACCAAATACTAAGAACATTTAATCCCCACATTAGAACTATTTGTCAATGGGTTTTGAAATTGACGCTCTAAGTCTTCAAGTGAAACTTAGTTTGACCGCTTCTCTTTCTACACCATGAACTTCGAATAAGTCTCTTCTTTGACATCCCTTCATACTTGCAACAAAGGTAACTGGAATCATTTGAATCTGCTTATTGAAACTTGTAGTGGTTTGATTATACATCTCTCTTCTATCTGCGACTTGATTTTCAAGTGAGACGAGTTCGTTTTGAATATTCAAAAAGTTACTGTCTGTTTTTAGCTCAGGATATGCTTCTGCTACCGCAGTAATTCTTGGCATCATTCCACTCATCATTGATTCAGCAGCGCTTACCCCTTTGACATCTTTATTTTGAAGAGCGCCTGCTGCAGCTTGTCTTGCTTTGGCAAATTCCATGAATAAATCCTTCTCATGCTTAGCATAACCTTTTACAATTTCTTCCAGATTTGGCAACATATCATATCTCTGCTTTAGTAGAACATCGATATTTGCCCAAGATTGATTGACATTTTCTTCAAGAGAAACTAATCTATTCCATGTAGAGAAGAACCAAAATATGAAGAAAAGAAAAATAACTCCAACTATTAAACCAATTATCAGTAAACTATCCATGGACGATGCTGAGGGCTTTACCTTATGATAGTTACCAATCAAAAAATTACGATAAAAACAAATGTGTAGTCTTACAGGAACTAGATGAGCCTGACTATTTTTTGTTATAGTTCTTGGATTTGGTGAATGAATGCTGATAGAACACTTACTCGTTATTCTTGGAGTGATGGTAATTGCATTTATCTTCGCACCAATCGGCCTTGGAGGAGGGATGTTATTCGTTCCTCTAATCCATTATGTTTCGGGATGGCCAATCGATGGAAAACTACTTGCTGTTTCGTTAATGCTTACCGGAGTTGTAAGTTGGGGTAGTGGATTAACTCACCGAAGAGAGAATTTAGTCGATGATGATATGATTGGAATTTCATTATGGGGTGCAGTCCCTGGAGCAGTTATTGGAGTGTTGATAATACAATTATTTGAAGGAGATTTCGATTTAATTTTCAAAAGTCTTAGTTTAATATTAATCTCTATTGCACTGGCTAAATACCTATTTTCCATGAAAAAAACAGAAAATAGTGTCTTCCAAGACAAAGATGAAAACGTACCAGGACTCGTACTTGGGGCTGGATTTGGCGGTTTTCTTTCCAGTGTTCTAGCGATCGGTGCTGGGGCAATTTATGTTCCAACATTGCAAACTTTTGGCAAACTAAAAACCAGAATATCTATTGGTTCTAGTCTAAATATAATGATGATTGTCGTCCCTATCGCTGTTATTTCACATCTCGTTATACTCAACGATGTTCAAACAAATGAATTATTTGAACAGATTTTCTTTATTGGGGCGTTGTTAGTAATCACTTTCATAGGCTCACGGTTTGGAGCAAGATTTGGTATCAAAAACATTCCGGAAAATCGTATTTTACAGATTTTTATCGCTATATTAATCATTATATGGTTTAGATATTTGATAGATATTTTTGTCTGACTTTTGCATCATAAGGAAAAATACCAACATATATATGGAATCATAGAAATCGTTAGTTTGAGAAAAATGAATCTAGGTTTGAATGATAGAGTTATTCGTCTAATATCGGGACTAGGTTTGGTTACATTTGATTATTTGGCCACTGCCAATTGGGAATTGGTATTACTTCTATTTGGAACATGGGGTGTTCTAACTTCTGCATTTGGATTCTGCCCATTCTACAGGGTGATGGGCTACAATACATGCCCAACTAGTTTTTCTACTCCTGCAAGCAATTAGATTGATTCAATTACCATTGCGATGCCTTGACCACCGCCAATACATGCTGTTGCAACTCCGTACTTGCCTCCAGACCGTTTCAACTCATGGGCAAGTGTAAGTACCAACCGAGTTCCTGTTGCTGCAAG
>NHGH02000034.1 GCA_002172355.2 Euryarchaeota archaeon TMED132 | reverse complement strand
CAGCAAAAAAATTATTTTTTGATGTAATTCCTAAAAGTATAGATGAATATTATAATCACTTAAAAAAATTTCATAGTATTGATTCAAGTGATAAATATAACAGTCCAATTTGGCATATCCATAAAGAATTCATACCATCTGTTAATTCAGAAATAACTTTTAATTCTTTATTAAATTTAGTTAGCGTATGTAATTCAAGTGAAAAAGAAGTTATTTGGGGATTTATTAAAGAATACGATAAAGATATTAACCCAAATGAAAATTCTGAACTTGAAGACTCAACAGATTCTCAAAGTAATGATACTAAGTCTTGGCTTTATGTGAGTTTTATACTGGTTCTAATTTCTTTGGCATCCATAATTATCATAAGGCGAAAAATTAGTTCCCAAAATAGTAAACTCGAGGATGCAAAAGATAAAACGATTGTCGAAATAAATCCCCCAATTATGCCTGCCTTACAAGTAGGGGTAGGAAATGATGAACAATTGACTGTTCTACACCAATGGACCGATAATAATGGCTATACTTGGAAGCAGATGTCTGATCGAAGTATGCTTTGGTGGAACGGCCAAGAATGGGTTCCGGTAAATTACAACTGATGATTTTTGCTTTGATAAAAATTATTTCATCCCGATGGTTTGATATGTATCACCTCTATCCTCTTACCGTCCTTCGGGACAACGGGATGCACACTCGCTTCGGCGAGAGGCGGTGAACGCCAATGAATGAGCGGAGGGATACTATGAGAGAAAGAAAGGCTCTAAGGCCAAGTCAGTTAAGACTAGGTCAAGAAGAGGATGTCGGTCTTCCTGCGCGTCTTAAACATCTCCAACATCTGCCTTGGACTAGTTGTTATCAAAAGCAACTAAAGTCGGAAAATAAATCTGCTAATACTCAAAAATCATATGCCAGTGGACTGCGTTCATTAGTTGAAACAAACCTCCCTGGTGAGTTAGTTCTAAGTGAAAAAGGCTATCAAAATATGACTATTGCAGAGTTAGCAGAGAGAATGGAGCCTCTAAACGGGCGTATAGATTTGTGGACTCATAGTTTATCTGACTTAAAACCGACCACATACAATGCTAGACTCGCTGCTGCAAGACATCTACTAAAATGGTTAGGTCATAGATGGCCAGAGCATTTGACAAGAGCAAGAACCGGTAAAAGATTGCCAAGAACTCTAACACGTAGAGAATTATCGATGGTTTTGGAAGCGGCCTCAAACAGTGAAAACCCTGTGGCCTCAATTGTTGTTACTTTGATGTTGGATACCGGGTTACGTGTAAGCGAAGTCTGTAATTTAGATTACAGCGATATTGACTTGGAAGACCGCTCAGCGAGAGTTTTAGGTGGCAAAGGAGATAAAGACCGTCTAGTTTTATTCACACAAAGGACACTTGATAGAATTCAAGCCTGGCTACCGGTTAGGGAGTCGAGAATAAAAAATGATGAAATCGCTTTACTACTTAATTCTGCTAAACGTAGATTACAACCGAGAGGTGTTCAAAGATTGATGGATACCTTAGCATTGGATGCTGGATTACCAAAAGGCAAACTAACTCCTCACGTTCTACGCCACAACTTTGCAACTGGTCTACTGGAACGTGGAGCAGACCTTGTTTCTATTCAGAAATTGCTTGGCCATAGCACAATTGCTACAACTAGAGTTTACCTTGAGATATCTGACCAGACTCTGAGAGAAGTATATCATAGAGCACAGGCAACTCGTGAACATCTTGAACAAAATGTACAGGAGCAACAACAAGAACTTGTAGAAAACTCACCATCTACAAGTATAGTAGGAATTGATGAAAATTAATTTCTCTTAGCCTTACGCTTGGAAATTTTATCGGGGCCAATCCACTCTCTACGTGGTTTGACTTCTTGGCCCATATGCCCTATTATTGGGCAGAATTTACCTGAACGACAGCGAGAACAATTCTCTTTGGGTGGAAGTTCGACCGTTTTTCTTAATCGGCCATACTTCCTTCGAGGCATGGAGACTACTTTTCTAAGCGGTCTTTGAACAATTCGTAATATTATTTCTTCAAATTCTTAAACCAAGACATTTTTGAAAGTGGGGTTTTACTTGAAGGTCCGATCTTCTTACGATCTTTTGAAGGTGCTTCTGCAGATTTTGGTTTGGTGTTTTTTGCCAAATTTTTGGCTACTGCTTTGGCCTTGGACGCTGTTGCCTTGGCTTTTGCTGGGGCTTTCTTAGCGGCTGCTTTGGCCTTGGACGCTGTTGCCTTGGCTGCTGTTGCCTTGGCTTTTGCTGGGGCTTTCTTAGCGGCTGCCTTAGCCTTGGAAGCTGTTGCCTTGACTGCTGATTTTGCCTTGTCTGCATTCTTTGCAGCCGTAGCGATTTTTTTAGCTACTGCAGCGTTAATACCTGCTTTAATCAGTTTTGTTGCGCCCGCTGAAGCAACTTTGGATACTGTATCTAGTTTAGCATCTACTAATTTCTTAGCAGTGGCTGCCCCTACTCCTGGTAGTGCAGTCAATTTTTCTATCTTGGAAGCCTTTGTCTGTGAAGCCATACTATCCACCTATTACATGCAAGAAGGCTTCCTTTCTTGAACTCTTCCACTATATCTTTATGTCAAGTAGGTGGATTGATGAAGATTGAATGACACCCCGAATCATGGCGGCAGAAGACATGGGTCAAACCTCGATTCTTATTTGCCAGGTACGAAGTGCAAAGGCTGAGCATAAAATGGATGAAACTAATTTTCTTCTGCGTACCAAGCACTTCCCTTCCGCCAGTAAAGTGGTCTATCTTGGTAATGTGACAAGCACTCTTATTTCTCTTTTAGAAAATCCTGAAACGCCTATGTTCACAGTACCACCTTCCTATAATGAGCAGAAATGGTCTTTAGAAACCACTAGTGGTCAAATGAAAATTAAGATCACTTCAGACTCCTACTGGGGTTTGGGGCTTTTCAATTCGGGATATCTAAACACCATCATACTCGAAGGCCCAATAAATCTCAGAAGTAGGATTGTATATGATTTGACTTCTTCACTACCCTATAAGCCATGGGAGTTCAAACATCTAAGTTCTGCACGTAAGTGGATAAAAAGAAAATATCCAAATTTAGATGAAAAGACGAATCAAAATTCTTGGCTAGAACTTATTGATTACTCAAATCAAAGATTCAAAGAAATTATTCAGGTGATGAAAGATGCGACTGAAAAGGTATCTCAAAAAGTAAAAATCAATCAATCAACGGAATATTGGGATAAGGAAAAGGCAGGGGTTTCGCTTGCTGCCGCAGAGTTTGATTTGGAGTTAGCAAAAGGGGCGTTGGCCGATAACAATGCCCCTGCTGTAGAAAGAGCAATTGCTAGAATCGAGGCTTCTTTGATAGAAGCGGACCCCGAAACTGGAGTTCATGAAAATGAATCATTGGAGGATGTAAACAAAGAAAGAATTATCATTTCTGAAATTACAATTGATAGCCAAGAAAATTCAGAAGTAGACATTGATTCAATCAACCAAATTGATTCTGTACCNTTAAATGAAGACATTCCTTTAATCGATTTAACCTTTGAATCTGAACAAGAATAATTGATTTTAACATTATTCTAGCCCGCGTCGCGTTGATAAAGGGGGGGCTACTCGGGAGGAATGGTCCAAATGGCATCTAAGAAGAAATCCGANGGAAGTGGAATCCAGCAAGCGGCTGGTTTGATTAGATATTTCGATGAAGAATCTGAGGATGCTTGGAAAATTACACCCTTCCAAGTATACGCNGCATGTATCTTGATTGGAACCTTCTTTTACCTTGTAAACCAAGGTGTAGTAAGTGCAATTTGGAACCTGTTTTGATTAAATAATCAAAGTGGTTTAATCATAATGATCTTATTTTCTTTTGTAGCCATTCGTTGAGCTACTTGCATTGCTGTTTTGAGGTCTTTAGTTGCTCCAAGAGTTTTTCCTCCTTCAGAATCGTGAACAATTAATCGATGTGTTAAATTTTTCAAAACACCATCTTCGATTCGCTCAAATACCCAATGCTCATTTTCAATTCTAATCATTGCTGGAACATCGACTAATGGCCCCATNTGGCTACCAGTAACTGTAGTTCTTGCTTTCAATCCTCTCAAATCTTTGATTGGATTCCAAGTTCTCATACGAACTGGGGCTCTTATCTTTCTTTTATTTTCTATTCCNTCTCTAAATGCTCTAGTCATTAGGGTCCCATCCCTTGAAGTCATTGACTTCAAACACAGGTCTCCCTATTCACTAATAAGAAGCGCGACGGTTTAGGTGCTTAGAACGATGATTTCAAATCATTTCTACCGATTTCAGTTGTTTGATATGAANTTCAATACTCTTGCTGGAAAATAAAACTAATAGCCAACCGACTACAATGAAACTCATTATTGGCCAATCTGTCGAAAACGAAAAAATAAGGGTTCCTATAATCAATCCAAGCAATGGAAGTAGTGTTGTAAAAAGTGATGGTGATTTTACATCTGTTTCGATATACCATGGTTGTATGATACTAATTGCTAGTAATATCCAACTCGCTGGCAATAAAAATACTGCAAAGGGTGTAATCATGAAAAGAATACTAGGAGCAAAAATCAGTGACATCCTAAGCCACCATAATTCTGGCCTNGATGCCCCGTCAAAGCCAAAAGTGGGTAACATGAGGGAAATCGCCATACAAATAACCATTCCAATCACCAGCCAGGTAGATTGTAAAAGGTATCCATTACCTTGGTCAAAAGGTTCAGAGCTTCTAAGATAATAAGCCGTAATGATGAATAGTAAAATACAATTTAGAATTAGTTGAAAAGTCAATGATTTACTTCTCCCTTGACCATGTTGAAGATTGGCTTCAATCGATTTAGCAGGGACTGAAATAAAGATTAGTCCGATGGAATGTGATAAGAAAAATAGAACCATGGCAAATGAACCATCCTGAGAAATATTGATCCACCAAGAGTTAGTTGATTGAATAGAATTGGATATTAAGTATATCATCAATGGTAAAATAAAATACATTTTTAATTTGGTTCTTTTCGATAATATACTCAACCCTCTATCGGTTAGTGGAATTGTAGTTACTGCGAATAGTTCGCTACTAACTAAAATCATTAATCCAGTCATTATTACAAAAAGCCAAGAATACTCTCCACTTGACGAATTTGTCGTTTGTAATGGTAATGAATCTGGTGAATAGTAAGATGATTCGGGGAATAAAATCCAGTATGAAACTAAGGCACAAAAAGAAATATATGACATTATTCTAAATTGAACTAGTCTTTTTATTTCAATACTTGAACTTTTGATACTAGGCAATTTATGGCTGAGTAAGGCAAAAGAAATCAGGCCCAAAAGTATCAATTCAGAAGAGCCATCTCCGGTGACCAATAAACTCAAATCGGAAAATTCAAAGTTACCAGGGCCAAGTTTTTGAGCGACTTCTAAATAAGTTGTATCTCTCTGTACAATAGTTTTTATCCGATTTAATATCATCACACCAACCACAACTAAAGGACCAAATCTGTATGTATTTACAATTGCTTTACTCACTGGTTGAGAGAATTTTTGGCTATAAGATTCTATTTTTGAAGGTAAAAGCCATCCGACTAGAAGTAAAAGCAAAATTGGGAAAAGCAATGGCGCAGTATCCCCCAGCATATTCGATTCTAGCGGGCGAAAGCCCTTGAGCATGGCGGAAGCAAGATAGAGAAGATAGCAGACCGACAGTCATGGCCAATGCTGGTTGGGAGGAAGAAGACCTCGATGAAATATCGAGAGGTTCATGCTTGACCAAATTGGCTTTNGAACTAGGATTGGAACTTGAATCATGGGTAAATACGACAACGTCACCTCTTCCTGAAACACTTAGAGTCACAACCTCTCGTAAAGATAGAGATTGGACCATTTCAGAATTAGAAAAGATGGGNGCNNAGCCGATTGCTTGGATGCCGAACAATAGTGCTTGGCAAATGCCTTTTACCAGAGGTAAAGTTCCAGAAGGCTACAGTAAGAGAATTTTGACAATATTACATGACTCAGGAAGAATTACTCGCCAAGAGGCTGCAAGTATGCTACCTGTAGAATTGCTCAATCCAAAAGACGGTGAAATGATTCTAGACCTTTGNGCGGCACCGGGCTCAAAAACCACTCAACTTGCAGAAAAAATATTTCCTGAAGGTTTCGTTATCGCCAATGAGCCAGTTTCCGGTAGAGCCAATATGCTAATTTCAAATCGAGCAAGGCTTGCATTACCAAATATTTTGATAAATCAACAAGATGGTAGGCATATTGGTCGAATTCCCCCGCCAGGATTTGACGCTGTTATTACCGATGTGCCATGTACAGGGACTGCTACAACTCGTAAGAATCGTAAAATTTGGAAGAAATGGACCCCTAAGTCTAGTAGAGGATTATTCGAACTACAAGTATCGATTGTGGAAAGAGGNGCTAAATTATTGAGGCCGGATGGGAAATTAGTTTATTCAACCTGTAGCATTGATCCATGTGAAAATGAAGCTGTTGTNGCTGAAATTCTGAGACAGTGCCCATGGCTTGAATTGATAGAAATAGATGAAAATCTAGTCGCNGGACTGATAATGAAACCGGGACTTAGGCAGTGGAATATTCTCGATGAAAGTGGAGATAGGGTGGATTTAAGTGATGAACTACCAAGACTTCCCAATTTGAAAATCAAACATTTATGCTATGATGATAGAGTTAAATTTGATGCTGAATTCAATTCCAAATTAGAGAATAATATTTCTCAAGACCTCATCAAGTGTCGTAGGTTGTACCATACTGACAATGATACAGGAGGTTTCTTTGTTGCAATATTTAGACATAAGCCCGAATCTACTCCTGAAGGTATTGCTAAGGCTTACATTCCAAAGCGAAAACCGATTCCTGGTTCAACATGGGAACCAAAACTTATGGAAAAACCAAGACCAAATCGACATTCGGTTTTCTTGGCTGATGAAGAAACTGTAAAACAAATCTCACAATCATATCAAATCGATGCCGAAAAATGGTCTTGGTGGAGCCGTGGGAAGCGATTAAACATTGCACCGAAATCTGTTGTCGATAGATTATACAATCGTGTGTGTCCAAATAAAAGGGGTGATTTGTGGCCTGAAGGAACATTTCATCCACTGAAATTGATTCATGTAGGTATGCCTACTTTTGTTAACAATAAAGGGACTTGGAGGACAAGACAGGAAGCGATTCCTGCACTGGAATATGACTTGGGTGAGACTTGTATCGAAGTGGAAAAAGATATTGCGATAAAAATGTTAGAAGGCTGGGTTCCAACCGTTGAAGAGTTCCAAGAAACACTAGAGTTAGAGGATTTGAATGAAGGCCCTCTACTGTTGACTTGTGAACTTAAAGGTTCAAGTTCTCTTATTTCTGCATGGGCTGGAGTAAGAGTTAGTTTGATGATAAATACACTTGAAAGAGACATACTTAGAGCAAAACTTGGTATTGAGTTTGAAACTAAAAAGGGTGAATGAAATGAAAAAAATAGTCATCTTGCTAGTTATTGCAATATTGGTTATTCCCTCGATAAGTGCTGAGGATGAAAATTATATTGCCCATGCAAGAATAGATATTCCAAGTGCTGAATCAGCATCAACAATTTTACATGAATGTTTTATTGAAATGGATACAAGTGACAAAAATTGTACGCAAGACGAGGATGCAATAACTCTCTCATGGTGGTCTTGGAGTGACCAAACAAATTCTAATTGGCCTGATGATGATGCCAAATCTCGTGCTAATATTTACGACCTAGAATTAAATGAATCCTTTGAATCTATCTCTTACTCCAATCAACACTTGATGGAAAGTGATGCTAGCAATAATTCCTCTAAAATCATCGATTCAATGCCAATCATTGACCTGACTGGAGAATTGATTATTGCCGAAGGGGATACTGAAACCTGGTATATCCGGATGCCGATAAAAATGACGCCTTTGGTNAATTTAACCGATGACACCTTACTGTATATTTTCTTAAGTCAAANAAATGCTATTGACCANCATGGTAGAGANGNTAGTAACTTGATTTANGANATGNAACCNGAAGTTGGATTTGGAATTAAGGCNGAAAATACCACTGAAGTNGAGTGGATAATTANTTCTGAANATCTTGAGGCTGCAGGNGTTGATCTAAAACAAGANCCNTATGGATGGCAGNTGACAATGGCNTTCTTTGGNGNGNTTGAAAGTGATAATGGCACCGAACAATTACTCTCATTACACCACTTTGACTTACCNATAAAATCNCAAAATGTTGATTCNTCATCATTCTATATNCCTGCTTTAATTNGNGTNTTATTNATCATTNTTTGCTATGCNCTTGTCTCACAATCNTTTAGNANNGAAAAAGGCATGCCNAGAATNTCNTCAGNATGGAAAAATGATACAACTCTAATNATTGAAGTTCAATCTTTTTCTCANCGTATGGAGATTAAATCTNTCAAAGTAGATGCTCCTTGGAANATGAAAAATAATCCNAAAAGTAGATTCATTGAGCCAGAACAAAATGTCAANATNGAAGTTCGATTNAAACAAAAAGANCCNGTTGGNTGCCAGATTGGAATTCAATTAGAAGTTGAAGAACTCGGNGCTTGGACNCAATATCTCATGATGGACNGTACTANCGTTANNGAANAATAGTCGAAGTGTTGAAGAATTAGAAGATTTACCGAATAGTGGTGCTGATATGGAACTTGATGATACCGACCGTGCAATTCTTCAAGCNCTNCTAAAAGATTCAAGAGCGAGTCAAAGAGAATTATCTAGAATTGTNGGAGTTGCTCAAGGCACCATTACNAACCGCCTCAAGCGATTGGAAAGTAGTGGAGTAATCAATGGATATAGCGTAGTGCTTAACCCTGAAAGTGTTGGTTGGACTATGACAATAATGGCTGGNTTATGTATATCCAAGGGNAAAATGATCGATGTTCAACAGAAAATAGCTGCCGACTCTAGAGTCTTCTCGGTCTATGATGTCACTGGAGATTGGGATTCNATGGTACTAGCAAGAGTGAGGGACAGAGCCGACCTAGATGACTTGACAAAGACTGTTTTTACCTTAGAAGGAGTAACNCGTTCTTTTACCCACGTAGTTCTAAATACTGTCAAAGAGGATGGCTTTGCTAAGCCCGCCCCAGATAAGAACATCAAAGAATAAGGCATTTGAAGGATGGGTTCTACCGTCAAACATGTCTTCCAGACTTAATATGACATTTTTCGCTGCCTTGGCGATTCAAATGTTGATGATTGGTGCCACTGCAGCNCCTCTTGTTGACGGCCTTAATCCAATGGGCGATTATGAAAAGATGGATAAATCTCTACGTGATTCTTTGAGTAGTTCATCTGAAGAAGACATAGTTCCCGTTATTTTCCAACTTAATTCTGAAGTAACTGCNGAGGATTTAGAATCACTAGAAAATCTTGGAGCAACTGTTCTTGGTGAAGCGCCCTTAGTAGATGGTGGGCTGATTGAAGCATCGATTAGAGATATTAGAATAATCTCGACTTGGGACCGTATCGAGTATCTAGAATTAGACAGAGTTCTGGATTTCTTTTACCTACCATCTGAGTGGGGTGGAGAGCCATCTCCTGATGTTGGGGTTTTGATGCATGAGACCACTCACGTGGTCAAGGCTACCGATACTTGGGATCGAGTGATTATTTCTCCTTCAGGAGATATCGAATATGAAACTGACCAAAAATTCAGCGAATGGGATGGAGATGGAACTGCAATCGTAGATTTAGATACTGGAGTCGATGCAGGACATCCTGATTTTGATTACCTTGAACCTTGGACTGGTGACAAAGTAATCTATTCTGCCAAGTGGGATGGAATTTGGACTGAAACTCGTAATTCAGATACATCTTCTGGGCACGGAACTCACGTTGGCGGAACTATCGCTGGAAATGGTGATGCTTCTGCTGGTAGAAGAGCAGGTGTGGCTAAAGGAGGACAAATGGTAGCACTGGGAACTGGTGATGGCGCTTCTATCTTCGCTGCTGAGCAAGGACTTGAATGGACATATTCACACTCAGTACCTAATCAAAATCAACATCACATAAGAGTAGTCTCAAATTCTTGGGGGACCGATGGCGATTATGACCCGAATGGAGTAATTGCACAGATGACTGATATGCTGACCTATGACAATGGAGTTGCAGTGATTTTCGCCGCTTCTAATTCTGGTGGAAATGGAGGCGAATGTTCTGGAGGACTCAAGACCAATGTATACGCAAATACCCCTTCAGCAATTTCTGTAGCAGCATTGACTCATGATGGTACGGCTGTAACTTCTTTTTCNTCACGNGGATGTATGAATCAACAGCACACATGGCCTGATGTTGGGGCGCCAGGAAGAGACATTTGGGCTACTGCACCTAGAGGAACAGCAATAGATGCAAGTACTAAACTTCAAGGCGACCTATACTACATGTCAATCTCAGGAACATCAATGGCAACCCCACACGTTGGTGGAATGGCTGGTATTATTCTGGACATAGCCCCTTCTCTAGGAGTTGCAGATTACCACAGAGATGACCATGATTTTGGTGATAGCCTAGTTGGGGGAGAAGGAACTGCTGCATACGGTCAATATGAGAACTGGAACGAAGAAAACTTTAGCAGAGTTCACGAATTAGAATTGATATTAGAATTGACCGCTGATTATGAAGGAATGGCTAATTCTTGTGAAGATGGTAATGATGATGATGCCTGTTCTGACATACCTGAACAATGTTATCTCAGCGATACTGGACAATGTCATGATTGGCGTATAGGCCATGGTTTGACTAATGTCGATGCGGCAGTAGCACTTGCTAGAACTCTGGAATTGATGAGAGACCAAGATGGAAATGGAATTGTAGACCATCCCGAATATACCGTATGGGATGCTTGGGAAATCTATGAGGCCATGCTTGATGAGAAAACTATCGAACTAAATACTGACAGGGTGAAGCATTCTTGGAAAGGTGACTGGAATCATTTCAATAACGGAGATTCTGGTTCCTTGTATTACACCGATGATTCACACTATGTTTGGATACCTAATGGTACCGAGAGATTGGAAGCAATGTTTACTGCTACTGAGTTCGAACTAGATTCATTACAAGTAGGTTCGATTCAATTAGAAATTGATCTAGGAGATGATGGAAGTAATGACCAAGGTCAAGGTAATAGAATTGCTGATACTTGGTACTATGACTTGGATGTTGAACCTTCTCAATGGGGTCAATGGGCAAGTTTTGATGTTTCAGGTCAAGCAATGACATTCTTAGGATTTGTTGATGACCAAGAATTCTTTGAATCTAGAATTCCATATACAGTAGATGTTGTTTTGACTCTAAGTCTCGATTCTGTAACCGACATTGCATTTGAACAAAGGCCGGATTTCTATTCAGACTTAGACCCTGCAACTCCATCGGACGATTATGATAGTTCCATGGATGGATTGCTTGTTTTCACTCGAAGCGTATACAATCAAGAGGCTGTTGTCAACCTAATTACTCCAAAGGATACAGGAGATAGTTCTAGTTCCGATGGGTTCTTCTCCTCCCTAGGAGCGATTTTTGCTGAACACGGTTTATTGATGGCTCTGTTGAGTCTATTCATCTTACTACCAGCGATTGGTGTTGGATATGTCATCCGTTCATGGGAATATCCTGATGAAGTAATAGAAGCAGAACTAATCGATGAAGACTGATTATTCCTCTTCTTGCATAATCAGTGCTTGAAGAAATTTGCCATCGCCGTAAGAGACTCCNCCTTGAGGGCTCCAACCGGCGCAAATCATTTCTGAAACACGCGCAATTAGTCCCGATTTCTTATCGAAAATTTTCATATTAATGATTCCAAGTTCTTTNGGCTCCAAAGTCTCATCTGAAAGTATAATGTATTTCATATTAGTATGAAAAGTCTACACTGTATAAAGAAAATTATTCATCTAATTGATTGATTCTCTGTTCGGCCAATTCAATATAATCTTGACTAATGTCATAACCAATGTAACTTCTTCCAGTAGTTTTAGCAGCACATGCGGTTGAACCTGAACCAATAAATGGGTCTAGAACAACATCTCCCTTGAATGTATAAAATTCAATACATCTACGAGGCAACTCATTTGGGAACGGTGCAGGATGCCCTATTCGTTTTGCTGATGCTGTTGGAAATCGCCAAATTGATTTGGTCAAATCGATGAACTCTTGTTTCTCAATTGTATCATCTCTTCCTTCAGCNCTCTCCTGTTTTGTTCTATCGAGTTTGAATGAACCTTTTGAATAGATCAATATGTATTCATGTACATCTCTAAGACATGGGTTAGAAGCTGATTTGAAAGACCCCCAAGCAGTACTTGAACCGGCTGATGCTGATTTATCCCAAATCACTTCGCCTCGCATGAGAAAACCTAGTTCAAGCATTATCATATTGACATAACTTGTCAGCGGAATGTAGGGCTTTCTTCCAACATTTGCGATATTTATTATCGCCCTACCCCCTGGTGCTAGAACACGNTATGTTTCACTGAAAACCCCTCGTAACATGTTGAGGTATTCTTGGAGGCTGAGGTCTTCATCATATTCCTTAGTCACATTATATGGTGGTGAAGTAACCATCAATTGAACACTATTTGGTGGTATCATACTCATGTCTCTTGAATCACCACAAATCAGACTATCTCTCAAGAATTCTGGAAATTCTTGTGGGTCTCCTACATCGCTTTGCTTAGGAATTCCTTGATACATTTTTGTATCATAATACTTGGAAGAATCATGACCTTCACGTTTGGAAACTCCAAAACTCGAAGTTTGACTAGAGGACGTCTTTTTTGTCCCCTTCTTTCTTGTCATAGAAACATCTGCGTCGCGCGGCTTCATAATCCAATCGGATAACAAACACTCTAGGACGCGCGTTTTAGTACCTTAGTCAAAAATCCAAATCAAGAGATTATACTATCAATCCAGTTTTGATAATCTTGGTTCGCCGATGCATCAATCTTTAGAATTGCAGGAACATCATAAGGGTGATGAGTAGAAATATATTGTTCAAGTTGTTCGAAATTAGTTTGGTTGGTTTTGAATAGAGCCAACACTTCTTGTTCCTGTTGATTTTGGTTTTTCCAAATGTATGAGGAGTTGACTTCCATGTGAAGTATACATGCTGCTAATCTTTGTTCAAGCACTTTTTCTATCATCGATTTAGCAGAATCATCATCGGGAAATGTTACCATCACAAGTACTAGCGCCATAGACTCCGTAGAGGATTTAGATTATTGAATCGTCGATGNATTAAATCTCAGTTATATCATGCCGTTCTGTACTTACTTTGAATTTCTTTACAGCCTTATCATAAACCTTTGAATCGATAATATTTTTTCGAACGAGCCTAGATATCGCTGCTAAGGTAATTGATTCCCCATCGATTTCGAAGAATCTCCTTAGTGCTTCTCTNGTATCAGAGCGCCCAAAACCATCGGTACCTAGCACTGTATAATCATCGGGCATCCATTGTCTAACCATATCTGGTACTGCTGCCATATTATCTGATACCGCTATAATTGGGTCTTTGGAGGAGCCTAGNTTTTCTTGAACCCATGATTGTTTCTCTGGTTCGCTAGGATTGAGGCGGTTCCATCTTTCACATTCAAGTCCATCACGACGTAATTCACCATATGAGGTTGCAGACCATATTTCACTTCNTATACCAAATTCTTCCAATTTCTCTACCGCATCTAATACTTGTAGCATTATGGGGCCTGAGCCGAGTAAGCGTACTATTGGTCCATCTCCTTTAGGAGCGCCACGTANTTTGTATAGNCCNCTAATTATNCCTTCATCNACATTTTTCGGCTTNGCNGGCATTGGGTAGTTTTCATTGTAAACAGCGATATAATACATNACATCTACATCTTGTTCGAACATTTCCTTNATNCCATGTTGAATAATTGTCCCAAGTTCATATGCAAATGCTGGGTCCCAAGCTCTCACTGATGGGTTGGTATGAGCCATTAGNAGTGAATGNCCATCTTGATGTTGNAGNCCTTCTCCATTCAATGTNGTTCGACCNGAAGTNGCNCCCATCAAGAATCCTCTTGCACGTTGGTCTGCAGCAGACCAAATCAAATCNGCAACTCTTTGAAAACCAAACATAGAATAGAANNTGTAGAATGGAATNGTAGGNANTCCATGTGTTGAATAGGANGTTGCAGATGCAATGAANGTNGATGTNGCTCCTGCTTCATTTATTCCTTCTTCGAATAATTGACCTGCTTCTGATTCTTTGTATTTCATNATNACTTTGTGGTCAACAGGAGTGTAAAGTTGNCCCTCAGGATGATAGATTCCAAACTCTGAAAANAATGGNTCCATACCNAANGTTCTNGCTTCGTCTGGAATAATNGGGACTANNTTNGGTCCNAATTCTTTAGATTTCATCANGCCTCTAAGNAATCTAACAAAAGCCATGGTNGTAGATACTTGCATCTTTCCTTTAGTTCCTTGATCAAATTCAGANTAAACCTCNTNNCCCGGCATTNCAAGNTTAGATTTTGGTGANCGGCGCTCNGGAACNGGGCCATGTAATGCTTTNCGCCTAGACATAGCATACTTGACTAACTCAGGAACATCTTCNGGATTAATGAATGGNTAATTTTCTAAATCTTCATCACTGAAAGANAANTTCATATCGTCNCGCATAAATTTCATACTTTCGATATCTGCTTTTTTCTTCTGGTGCGTNGTNTTTTTACCAGCGAANGCTGGNCCAAGNCCATANCCTTTGATGGTTCTAATTATGACCGCNGTNGGTTGTCCTTTGTGGGCGGTTGCNTGTGNATATGCTGCGTGTAGTTTGACAAAATCATGACCGCCGACATCTTCACATAGATTCTCTAAATCTTCATCCGAATATTGTGAAACTAACTCTGAAAGTTCAGGGGTATTGAATAATTCTTTACGGATAATTGAGCCATCTGATGTCATAATTCTTTGCTCGTCTCCATCGACAAGTGAATTAAGTCTAGAAGCAAGTAATCCTTTGCTATCGCGTGAGAATAAGTCATCCCAACTGCTCCCCCATAGAACTTTGATGACATTCCATCCAGCTCCTCTAAATCTACCTTCTAATTCTTGAACTATCTTTGAATTCCCTCTTACGGGCCCATCGAGCCTCTGTAAATTACAATTCATTGTCATGATTATATTATCTAATCCTTCACGCGCTGCTAGAGATAACTGCGAAAGGGATTCTGGTTCATCTGATTCTCCATCACCCATCGTGTACCATACTCTTGAGCCAGTAGTATTGCATAGCCCTCTGGATTCAAGATAACGATTGAATCTTGCTTGATGGATTGCTGTCATACCGCCAAGCCCCATACTAACACTTGGGAACTCCCAAAAGTTTGGCATCAATCTAGGGTGAGGGTATGATGAGAGTCCTTTGCCTCCAGTTTCTTGACGGAACATTTCGATTTCATCTTTTGAAAGCCTTCCCTCGAGCCAGGCTCTTGCATAAACACCTGGTGAGGCGTGTCCTTGCCAGTATACATGGTCACCAGAACCATCACCGTCTTTGCCTCTAAAGAAGTGGTTGAATCCTGATTCCCAGGCATGTGACGTGGATGCATATGTGGAGATGTGGCCACCGATCCCTTCGAAATATTTGTTCGCTCTAGTTACAATCATCATTGCATTCCAACGGATTACTTCATGCAATTTCTTTTCCAGTTCTAGATTCCCAGGATATGTACCTTGTCTACTGGGTGATATTGTGTTGAGGTATGGTGAATTAATAGCATCAATATCAACTCCTGCAGACTTTGCAGCAGACATTGTGGCAAGTAGTAAGCGTCTTGCTTCTTCATTACCATGTTGGCCTTGTACAGCCAGAATAGAATCTACCCATTCTTGAGTAGAAATAGGGTCAGGGTCAGGTAAAACGCTGTCAGACTCAAAGCCCACAATTAGTCCCTCATGTTACTCCTAAGGTGCTCGGCTTTCAAACCCTTCTAAAAATAACGAACTTTGAAAAAATAAGATTTTGATAAATTATCTTTGTTTTTGAATCAAAAAAGCCATCCTGTGGGCTAATCTATTTGATTTGGCGATTAACCATGTCGGCAAAACACATAAAGACCGATTTCACTGGGGGGCTCTTATGTCTGTCGAGGCTATGGTACAAAATATGATTGATGAATTGACTTCCACACTTGTAGATGCTGCAAAGCATGACAAGGGTAACTCCGCTGCTGGTACACGCGTACGCAAGGCTATGCAAGACAGCAAGGCTTCTGCTCAAGCAGTGCGTGTTCAAGTTCAAAACGACAAGAATAATTGAATCTGAATTAGATTCTGATTTTCTCAAGACTTGAGCGAAAGCAAGGTTTAGAGAAACTCGCCTATTACCAGTTGATTGTGAACAATGCTCAAAGGTAAGAGTGGTGACAACTTGTTATGCAAGAGAGGCGAATTTGGTTTTCAATTCTCGCAATAGGAATATTGTTTCAAATTCTTGCAGCAGTATTCATGCCATTGGGACTTGATGCTCACGTCCATTCAACCTATGTTAGTGATAAGATCGCTGATGGAGACTCCACTTTAGATTGGGGGCACCTAAGAATAGATGGTTCCAATCAATCGGTTGCAGAAGAAATACCTGCTGATGATAAATGGTTTGTTTGGCATGGAATTATCGATGTATGGTTCACGATATTTGGCATCTCTTTGCTGAGTCTTCATATTCTTGGTTTGATAATCTCATTCTCTGCTTTGAGTGTAGTTTATTTTTGTACCAAATCGCTTTGGGGCGGTCAAAATGCTCTTGCTTTAACCGCAATATTGTCAATTTATTCGCCTCTGGTTAGGTCTACTGGGAGGCTATATCAAGAAAGCATTGTGATATTATGTGCAACTATAGTTTTGTATTCTATTGTCAAAATTTTACGTAAAGAAAATAATAAATTTTGGCAAATAATATGTTTGATTTTCCTTGCCTCAATACTTTCAATCAAAGGTTTACCAGTAAAATATGCACTATACTTGTACCTACCAATTCTATCTTTGGAATTATATCGACCTCGATATAAGCCGGTGAATAATATTACTTTACTAGCAATAACTGTCGTCATCTCTGTTATTCTTGTTTGGACGAGGCTGGGTGAAATTCATTCAGATTTGATTATAATACTACCAATTACAATATTTATTGCAGGGATAGTCTATCTCTATATTGCAGTTTTATTGTTTACCTCTAATTCCAAACAAAATAGTTACGAATCTGATTACCTTTCGCTTCTATCACAGTTTGTTTTCGCAGGCTTATGTGGTTATATNGCGATGTTATTCTTGGTAGAAATGGATACATTAAATGCATCAAGGGAAATTGTTCAAGACCGTTTTAGCTACATATATCGATATGTCACTGTACTTGCTGTACCTCTTTGGTGGGCGCAGATGGCTAAACAAAAAGAGCCTGCAATTAAATTAAAGGAGAATAAAAATAAGAGCCTTATGTCAATAGTCATAGCTTTGATGATTATCATTAATTCTTATATCTTAACATTTGAGCGCGGAATTGAACAACTTGGTGAAGAATTATATGATGAAATGGAAGACGGGGAGAATATATTGTATATTGCAGACCCTCCTTTAGCAATGCATCGACTGTATACTCTTCAGATAACTACTGACCCGGGACATGATAGAAATATCACTGCNTATTGGGCNGATGAAAGTATGAATTGGAGTTCGATATTGATAGAAAACCAAATTTCATGGGTAATTTTAACCGATGACACAACAAATTATCTAGATGAAAGATGGATTATTTTTGAAACTGAAACTTCTAATGATGTATATCATTTAGCCGAGTAATGGATTAATTCAACACATGCGACTTTGTGCCACGTACATGAGCGGAATACTTGACGGTGTGAAAATAGTAGATCTTTCAAGGGTTTTAGCAGGACCTTATGCCACCCAAATGCTATCCGATTTAGGAGCAGAAGTGATCAAAGTAGAGGCTCCATGGGGCGATGATACTAGAAAATGGGGCCCACCATTTACCGCCGGATTTGACGGAAAACAGGTAGCAGCCTACTTTTTATCTTGTAATAGAGGTAAAGAAATAATCAATTTGAATCTAAAAAATCAAGCAGATGAAGTGATAGAAATGATTCAAGATGCTGATGTTCTTGTCGAAAATTTCAGACCAGGAACTCTAGAAAGGCTTCTAGGAAAACTACCTGATGACCTTATTGTCTGCTCAATATCAGCCTATGGTTCAACAGGTCCAAGAAAAGATGAACCTGGTTATGATATTGCCCTTCAGGCTCGCTCGGGAATTATGAGTATTACTGGAGATGCTGAGGGTCAACCCGCCAAAGTCGGAGTGGCTTGGATTGACGTAATAACTGGACTAAATGCCTCAAATGCGATATTGGCTGCTCTATTTCATAAAATGAAAACTGGAGAAGCAAAAAAAATCGATATTTCCCTTTGGGATTGTGCTATTGCAGCGCTAGTGAATCAGGCACATAATGTGCTAGCGAGTGGAAAAGACCCTACTAGAATGGGTTCTGCACATCCAAACCTAGTACCTTACAGAGCTTTTGAAGTCGAGGATGGATGGTTTGTGATTGGAGTTGGTTCTGACCTACAATGGGAGAAATTAGTTGGAATTCTTGGCCTTGAAACAAGGCCTGAGTGGAATGAAAACTCTGGTCGAATAGCAGCGAGAGATGATGTTGAAACCTGTATCGCAGAGATAATCAAAAATAAAACTCGGAAAGATTTAGAAGATTTACTACAAGGAATCCCTTGCTCTCCGGTAAATACAATCAGTGAAGCATTAAACGACCCACAATCAATTGATAGAGGGCTTGTTTCTAATTATAAAGGCGTTCAAGTATTAGCAAGCCCTTTGAGATTCTACTAAAGTTAGAATGAAAATAATGAGGTTTGTCCACCTTCACGAATAAGTCCGGCTTCTCTTAATTTATCCAATGCATTATCCATTCTACGCTGACTGAATTGTCTATCGATTTGAAGGAACTGTTTCAAACCTTCAAGGTCAATAGTCCCGAGTTCTAAACTATCGGAGTCCACTTCATTGGATGGATGATTATGGAAAATATCTCTTATTTCATCCAGCCTTTCTGGAACTTCTTTGTCTTTAACAGCACATATCTCTTCAATTGTCCCATGTAGTTTGATCAATTTCAAACCTGTTTTTGGCCCAATACCTCTAATTCCTGGATGGAAATCTGTTCCAATCATTATTGCTAAATCAATCAATTGAGACTTGGTTAATTCATGCTCTTGCAATAGTTCTTCCAAATTTATTTTTTGAGCATGAACTAGTCTACCATGTTGTTTTGTGCCATCGGTCATCATGTTCCTGATTAAAATTGGTGTTCCGTAAAGTAAAGCGTCCCAATCTTGTGTTGCAACTGCATCTAATTGACCCATCGCTGCCATCACCGCTGCTTGGCCTTCTCCTTCCGCTTTAGCGTCAACCCACGGTACGCCGAGTAAATCGAGTAATTGCTTGGTTTCTTGTACCATCTCTGGAGAGTAATGCATTATTCTTTGAGCCATCTTTTGGGCTAGTGCAAAGTCTCCAGCAGCCAAGGCTTCCTCATGGATTTTCTGTGCTTCGTCCCTTCTTGCTCTACGAATTGCTAGTTCATCTGCTTTCAAATCAGGAGATTTGCCATCAAAAATAAACACAGGCTTGATGCCTTTAGACAGCAGCATAGTGGTTCGATTTAGAAATCCCATCAAATGGGATACTACCTTTCCATTCTCAGCCTTTAGTGGACCGCCATCACCTTGAGGTGATCTGTCTCNNATNGTNGTCAGNAATTGNAAAGCGGTGAGGAACGCGTCGACTCCTACTCTTTTNCCTGAAAGNGACTCTANTTCGATATTCTGTGGCGATGCTAGGTCGCGCAGATTACAGCCCATGACTATCACTAAAGGTGACAGTATGTGTATATTCGCATTGGTAGAAATGCCGAATTTGTCAAGAAGGGGGAAGTTGAGGCAGTAGTATGGCGGGTAATATTGCGTGTTTGCGTGGTTGGCATCCTGCCCTTGCTAGAGCAGAATTATCAGCACTATTTCCTGACAATGAAATCAAACCCTTAGATTCTCAAAGATTGGTCGAAGTTGCTGGTGAATTAGATCTGCAAGATGCGGCCAATATTATCCAGTATAGTAGTGGAATACAAGCAATCTTACATGATTCAGTAATTATTGATTGGAGTGGTGAAGATTGCTTAGATGAACTGATTTCTAAAGTTTCACANAAAATTGAAAATTCTGGTAAAAAGGGTTCTTTTGGAGTATTTCATTGGCGTCAAGAGGGTAAAATCAATGGATTAAGTGGTAGCAAAATCGCAGGCTTAATCGGTGGTATCGCTGGAAGAAATGGGTTTANTATTGACTTGGACAATCCCGATAATAAACTGGGCCTAGTATTAGATGGTTCATGTGGTAAAGTTGTTTGTGGCTGGCTAATCGATTATATTTCTCAAGAGGAAAACTCAAACACTAGAAGGGCTACTGAAAGACCTTTTTTCAAACCGATAAGCTTAGACCCAAAACTTGCTAGATTAGCAGTCAATCTGGCTGGAGGGCCATTGGATGAATATGCAGTTTTAGACCCGATGACTGGAACTGGTGGTTTTCTAATCGAAGCGGGGCTGATTGGTAGAAATGTTATCGCCCTTGATTTAGAACAAGAAATGGTCGATGGTGCCTCAAAAAATATACTTTGGGCATTGGATTGTGAAGAAATAAGTCAAATAGAAAATGTCGAAATTATNAGAGGTGATGCTACCGACNTATCTAANTCGATACCCAAAAGNTGGCATNNAAAGATTTCTGGATTGGTTNTAGATCCTCCTTATGGTAGGAATTCTCATGGTTCCTTNTCACATTTTGAATTGATAAAAAANACTCTAAACAGTTTCCGTGATGTNGCNNCNGATGATGCTNCAGTGGTACTNATTTTACCNATNCAACCACTTGAAGTAAAGAAACNNCAACTNGAAATCGATAGTCAAGANATAAACNTACTACATGGNNAATGGAATGATTTCANACANATGTTAAACGATTGNAAATGGAATATNCGTGGCCTATGGGTCGAACATGTNCATNCAAGTCTTGGAAGACTTATTCTCCACGCATCAAACGNTCCTCTAAATTGAGAAGNGTCATTGCATCATCTTCGGTTGGTTGAGGAAAACTTTCTTTGNANGGACAGCCCATATCAAGTATNACTTGGTCATCTTTATCCAAAACATANGGNTAAGTTGTACATCCTTTNGGNCTAATGTCATAGACTGAGCAAAGCCCTTCNGCATTTTTATTNGAAGAATCTGTCAATAAAAATACACANGCTTTGGTCTTTTCATTATTCAANAATGTCAANATNCCATTATTGGACCAGGTNAATTGNTCTAATTTCATNCCNGTTCNTCTTGAAAGACGNGNNGNTTCTGATTTGGTAATTGGCATTGTAGTCTCTCTACAACATGCTGAGCAACTCTGCGGAATACATGGTAGAGAGCGACCCATGAACCCCCTAGAAGGTATTACTTATTCAATAAAAGGGTANATTAGAAAATTANCATTCGATTTCTAAATCACCCAACTTATTCAAGAAGGGTGGACCTGTGGCAAGACCACGGGCGATTAGGGTAGTCTGGATATCCTTCCGGCCTTCGGAGCCGGAGACGTGGGTTCGAATCCTGCATCGCCCGCCACAACTTAGCATATTTTGATAGATGTCATGATATGCAAAGAGTAAACAGATTGCTCATTTCTATGAAATCACAGGATTTCTTCAAACCTCTCAAGACATTATGAAGTAGTCCAATGAATGTTTACAACGTACGCATGAATAGGTCGGACTGCGAGCCCATGTATTGGTATCTTTTCGTCGGGTAAAGGGTTAAATTAAATCCCTATATCGTTAAAATCGTTGAGATGTCCAAAAAGCAGGAGTTGTCAGTAGAAATCAAAGAAGAAAATGAGATGAGCAGTGCAAATTGGTTTCACGAAAAACTCTGTAAAGCTTTCATTCTAATGTCGATTGTTGGGGGGGTTTTCGCATGCAT
>NHGH02000006.1 GCA_002172355.2 Euryarchaeota archaeon TMED132 | reverse complement strand
ATATTGGATGAATCAGATGAACAAGATGATGCTGAAGAAGATTCTAATGAAGAAGATTCAATCTAAATGGATTGAACTTAATCAACAGGTAGTCATTTCACCATTGTTGCCAGAGTCTGACTCGCTCCAATCAAGATTCCATGAATCTGATGAAGTTACTGTTGTGCTACCACCGGCAGGAACAAACGTATTGGTGACTGTTATTTCAAAAGTATAACATCCATCACCATCGTAGAAATCATCTCTTTGTAGATATTCTGTATTGAGTTGATTTGTAGCAGTTCCAGGCATTCCAAGCCATCCGCTTGTCTTGCCGCTTTGAGAGCCACTCATTGAACTAGACCAAGTTGCATCTAAGCCATCTACTGAAACGGTGTTCATTGTGTACTTGACAGAACTACCTTTCTTGACTTTCACTTGAAAAGTATAGTCGGAAGAAACAGGAATTAATGCAAGGTTTGTCATACTATGCTCACCCTCATCTTGTGCTTCTTCACTTGGAGAGAATAAACCAACAATCGCTTCAACAGTAATTCCATCGGTTGTTGTTTGAGTTCCCGCTGCATTTGTCTTTAGAACTTCAGAAATTCTTGCAGCAGAATTTAGAACTTCTCTAGTCATCATATCATCTTGGATAGGAATTGACTTTTCTTGTCCATCAGATGAAGACACGGTAATTGAATAATCTTTGATATTTTGTGCCCTGTAATCCAAAGCATTACCGTCAAAGATTGTGGAGATTGGTACCTTAAACCTAGCAACATCATTATCCATGTCCTTATCACCAGACCACACTGAAGTGCCATCAACCAAAATCTCAGCGGATGCTTCTGCGAAACTTCCTCTAACAAGGAAAGATATTTCATTATCAGTCTCGTCTATAGTGAGTTCTGTAACTGCCATTGAAGCATTTGATGGCACTATTACCACAGCGGCATATGGGCCAATCGCTATTATTACTGCAACTATGACCGATGCAATCATCTTGGGCTGAGAAACATTCCCCANCATTCTTTGTGACTGGATGATGGAACCCAGACCAATAGCAAGTACGANTAGAACGANTATTAGTCCAAAACCTCCACCTTGGAGAGAAAGTATTGCACCTACTAGAATTACGGCCCANCCGACCATTCCAATGATTCGAGCAGTATCGCCACCGGCACCGTCAACCAATGTTTCTGTAGTGGTAACTGTAGTAGTAGTTACAACCTTAGATGCACCTTTAGATAATAATCCGGATTTTTCGCTTTCCGATTTTACTACCTTCTCTTCTGCATCATTAGTTCCTTTTGCCTTATCAAGTAATCCAGCCATAGTTGCCGTCTCCAAGCATTGGTCTAATGACTTGAGTTATGAATTAAGCGCCTGCCGGCGTCATAAATCGTCGNTTTTATTGATTTGCGCTATGCGTCAAATGCCAGGAGCTGCTTCACGCCAAAGCGGTTCGCCTTCCTCATCTTCATCAGACAAGTATCTACGTCCTGCAACTGCTGCTGCTAGAGCAACCATTGAAAGTGCTGGTATAAGTTCGAAACCTGGCAGATAAACTCCACGGACATAAACAGTGATCATTTGAGATTCTCTAATACAACCACCGTTGTTACAAGCAAACTCTGATTCAGCATAGAAATCTAGAACGTGGTATGCATCGCTCCAACCTTGAGTCTTAGGAGTTCTTGCTTGAACTCTGACATTGGTAGGGGTTGGAATTGCATCGATTTGAACCTTNACCGAAGGTAAGTTAATTGTGAAACCTGCTTCTTCTAGTTCTTCACGATAAGATTCGGTTACACCCACCTTCATGAAATCTTTCTGATTACCTAAATTATATACCTTGAATTCGAAGTTCTTGTCAGTCTTAGGCATCAATTGAACGAATGGTTCAACTGCTTCAACCTGAACAAGAGAATATTGTAGAATATTGACAATCATGTTATTTTGTGAAGATGCTGAATTGGGCGGAGGTGCGCTTTGTATCTCCTGAACAGTTGCTGACACAGACAAAGTACGGCTTTGCATTGCCATATATGGTGTAGCTCTGACCGAAATTTGGAAATCTACATCTTGGCCTCCACCAATATACATATCACCAGGAGCAGCTGTAGCAAGATTATCACTTGTTACAATAATACTGATTTTCTCTTGGTAGTTAGTCGGGTTACTTGCAGTACAAGTAGTGAAACCTGAGTATGTTGAACCCGGTTTGACTTCAACGTTAATATTGATCGGAGCGCATGTTACGGAAATAGCCGCAGTTGGTATTTGAGCAGCTGCTGGAGCGGCTACAGATAACATCGAAAATATGTATAAAGCTAAAAGAAAGGAAGCACGCTTGAACAATGACACAGTCTCACCTATTATCCATGCCACTCAAGCACCACTCATAACCATTGTGGATATATGGAAGGATAAAACCGCTTGTATAGTCATTTTGAATAAATCTCTCGAAGTAAAAAAGTGGGCCCGAAGGGACTTGAACCCCTGACCCCCCGGTTATGAGCCGGGTGCTCCAACCAACTAAGCTACAGGCCCGTATGGTGGGCGTAGAAGCACTTACNGTTGAACCTTATCATCGTTAATCGAATTGAGANAGAGAAGATTGACCTGGTTTAATCCAGTCCCTAACCATNGCTTCAACCTCATCCCTAATCGCTTCAGGAACAAAAATCAATGCTCGCTCATTTGGTTGTGATAAGGAACGAATCATGGATGAGTGTTCCGCTGCATCCCTACCATCTTCCAAAAGAATACCCTGCTCATAAGGCATGTAACCTCTCTTTGAAATTTTAGCATACAGAACGTGAATATCTGGATTAAATCCCTTGGAAGATACTACTTCTTCCAATCTCTTACTGATGATATCGACCATCTCTATTGTCAGAGTATCAATTCTAATNGATTTATGAAAATCTTTGCGAGAAAGTAATTTTTCTGCATATATTGAAAGTATTTCATCCGAATGGTTAGCCCAATCAGGTAAAGCTACTTTGACATGTGAATCGTTGATTTCTGCGTANTCTACTGCCGTNAAATCATCCTTTAGAAGCATTAATNGAAGTCTTCCTGTAATTTCTAATTCACCACTCATTGCTAATTCTCTCGCCCTTGAAAGCATTTTTACAAGATAATTTTGAGTTAGCATGTTGACTTTGTGAAAGTAAACTTGGTTGTACATGTGATATCTGGTCACTAAATATGCCTCAATTGCAGGTAGACCCCAATTCTTGACATAGAAGTGTCCATTTTCTCCAACCCGCAATGCTCGAAATACTCTAGCGATATCAAAACCACCAATTTGAGCCCCAGTATTTGCTTGGTCACGAACAAGGTAATCCATCCTGTCAACATCAAGTTGTGAGGATACTATCTCTTTCATGAATGGCGGAATTGATATTCCATCACATTCATTCTGTCCATCCATGAGAGCGAATAAGCGATTCATTCTATCTCCTCCAATGACCTGCTTTAGAGCCTTACCAATTTCGGTTTCTGATGACTCTAGTAGTAATCGGCCCCAATGTTCGTGTGAATGATAAGTAGCAAAAACCTCAGGAGTTTCCAATAGATGTGAATAAGGTGGATGTCCGATATCATGTAATAATGCTGCNAGGTGNACCAACTCTGCATCATCTTTGGAGATTGTACCTGGTTTTACATCCTCAAGAGCAATAGTCAATTGCTTAGCCAAGTAATAGGCNCCTAAAGAATGAGAAAATCTATTGTGAGTGGCTGCAGGAAATACGTATTCACAGGTAGATAATTGTTGGATTGAACGAAGCCTCTGGAATTCTTTGGTATCGATTATAGAAGCATGGCTACTAGGTACAAGAATATCTCGATGAATTTCATCTCGAATGACTCTGTCACGCATGTCCATCCCATACAGCGCTTCAGTTCTTTAGTTAAAAAACACGCGTAGATTCAAGATTTTATTGAAGACAAAATGGCCAAAACAGATATGCGTCGCGTTCGTTTCGAGGCAATTATGGCGGACATGCTGAAGAGTATGATGGACAAGATTACTGATGATAATCCTGAAACTCGTGGACAGAAATTATGGGTCATGTTTGCACTCGCAGTGCTACTTGTCGCTGCAATGAATTACTATGCAATGGTTCGTGAACCAGAAATTATTCCAATGGATGAATTAGTCGAATTCAATAATGAAGTCGTCAAAGTTGAAGGTAAAGTTATTTCTTGGAGAGAAGACCCATGGAATTCTGGAGACTGGGAAACTCACGTGATAATTAGTGATGGCACTGCAGTTGTAGAAGTCAGATGGAGCCGTCCTGCNGAAATTCCCCCGATAGGGACAAATGTGATCATAACAGGAGAAGTTGCAGAATTCCAAGGTAATATATTCATGAGAGCTACTGGTTCAGGAGCGATGGAATGGGGTCAAGACGACTTACCGGATGTAATAGAACTAGCAATAGTTGATGTGGCCATGGACCCTGAAAAATATGTAGATGAAGTTATCACGCTAACAGGATACATTGGTGAATCAATACCTCCTGATGAAATGTTTGTCAATGCAGATTTGAGAGACCATCCTTCATACGGTAATTCTGAGCATCAAATTAAACTCAACATAAGGTCCAATGTTGGAGAGTGGATTGAATCATCATCCAAGATTCAAGTAACTGGAACTGTCTCTTATAATCAAAGAGAACTAAATTGGATAATGTCGGTACAGGGGCCAGAAATTTTAGTTGATAGAAATCATCCTGTAGATATTTCAAGACTAGATTGGGGCTCTGAATCAACTTGGAGTTATCAATCCGGAAATCTAGTCAATATCGCTGGATATGTCGAAATTAACGGTGATGATTGGTCACTAAGAGGTCCAAGTGGTACGACAATATGCCTCAACCCAAGTCAAGAGGATATTGATTCATCGGCAAACTCCAGTTGGGATAATACGTTCCACGACATTCAAGGGCGGCTAATGTGGTCAGAATCAGATGCAACNTGGTGCGTAGATGCAAATCAAGGGACTCCTTCAGGAAGCCTTGATGGCAGTGAAACAACTGTTAGCCTATTAGCACTATTATCTGGAAACCCAGTAGGATTAATAGAAAATCCAACTCAAAGATATACATTATCTGCTTTCATCAAATATCCTATCGAACCATCTGTAGAGGATGTCAATGGATACTTTGTAGATTCATCCGGATATATGCCAGGTCAAACTACAATTGCTGCAACCTTCCCTGCTCAGACCTCAACACAATGGCTCGAAGCTGGTCAACAGATTTCAGCAAATGTATCAGTAACATGGGATGATGAAGATATGCGAATAAGATTACAAGTTCACGACTATGTGGTTGGAGATGTACCTTCTGCCAAGAATCTTCTATGGGAAGATGGAGCAACACAATGGGGCTATTCTAGAAACCAGATGGTCAATTTAGATGGCCTAGCAGTTCAAGATGATAATGGAGATTGGTGGTTACAAAGAGAAGGTACAAATCAAAGTATACAATTATCTACTGCTGGTGTAAATAGTATAGGAACTGATTCTCTGCATAATGGCACTTCTATGACTTGGAATGGCAGAATGATGCAAATAGAAGATGTTGAGTCCATATCTCTGGTTTTCTCATTGATTTCTGCAGACGTCATAGATAGTGATGGAGATGGATTGTCTGATGATTTAGAATCGATTTATGGAACCAATCCATATAGTTCTGATACAGATGGCGATGGTTCTGATGATAGATTCGAGATAGAAGAAGACACAAACCCAACAAGTGCTAACTGAGATGATATTATGTTCGAAGCTTATTTTGTTGACCTAGGATGGTTACTATTCGCTCTGTTTTTCGGAGTTGGAATGGGGTCGTTGACTGGATTGATTCCGGGTTTCCACGTCAACAATGTCGCTCTAATTCTTCTTGCACTTTCTCCAGTTATGTTGGGTTGGGGAATTCCTCTTTCAGCAGTAGCAGCAATTATTGTTTCAACGGGAACTGTTCATACATTCTTGAATTATATTCCTTCTGCATTACTTGGAGCACCAGATGCAGATCAAGCTCTTTCTTTACTTCCAGGACATAGAATGCTGTTATCTGGTAATGCAGCCAGAGGAGTTGCATGGTCNGCTCGAGGTTCTCAATTAGGACTATTTCTTTCACTACCACTGATAATTGTTGCAAGAATTGCATTTGGAGATGAACTTGGTTGGTATGATTACCTTAGAAACATAGTTTTCTTCCTCTTATTCTCTATCTCATTACTACTACTCGCAACAGAAACTACAAGGTTAGATTGGCCCAAGTGGGTCCGTAAAGGAACAAGAGATATTCTTGGAAGAGATTCTCGTTTCGCCGGATTCTTGACTGCTACAGCATTCTTCTTACTTTCTGGCTTTTATGGCTGGGCTGTATTTACTCTACCTGCAAGGTCTCCAATAGGAATTCCTGATGCAAGCCTACTACTGCCAAGTCTTGCTGGTCTTTTTGGAATTGCAAATTTACTAGATATTTATGCCACTACATCACACATACCTCCACAAAAAGAAGATTGGACATTACCTCCAGTCAAGCCTCTAATCGTTCCATGTTTTTGGTCTGGAGTTGCAGGTGCATCGATGGGAGTTCTGCCGGGGATGACTGCTTCACAGGCAACTGTNTTAGTTATGGGCGGTAGAAATGTTGCTGCTAAAATTCAAGGTAAAGAAGGATATGGCATGGATTGGGAAACTCGAAAATTAACCGAACTTACCGATGATGAATTATTGGAAATCGCCATGGCTGAGGCCGAAGGTGATGTTGAAGGTCCACAAACCAAACAAGACCTCGAAGTAATTGCAATTTTATCAGCGGTCAATACTGCGGTTACTGTAATGGTTTTGGGATTCCTGTANATCATTGGACGTTCTCGTTCGGGTGCAACACTTGCACTGAAATTGATGTATCCAATTGATACTTGGTCATCAGCCGAGCCAACTGCAGATTTCATTCGATTGATTGCAATTACAATTGCAGCCGGTATGATGGCAATGCCGATTATTCGTGTAGTTGGAAAAGGTATGCTTCGGTTACACGCTGCAATTCCTTTGCAACAGATGGTTATGGGCGTCATACTTTTCGTTACNGCATTGGTTTGGTTTACCACCGGATTTGTTGGAATTGGTGTANTAATCATTGGAACAATTCTGGGATTATTGCCCCCGAGAATTGGAATTAGAAGAAGCCATGGAATGGGNATCATTATTGTTCCAATTATGATTTACACATTTAATCAGGCTCAAGATGCATTTGGATTCNTNTGAATTCNAANTNTCNTTTATGCAAAAGAGATATGCCCTTTGACCATGCCCCCTGTTTGAAGAGGTCTCCCCATGAACCCACGAAAACTGTCGTTTGCTTTAGTCACCCTGATGCTTNTTTCTTCGATAATTCCATTGTTTGAAAGTAATTCCTCGACTTCTCTTGAATCACAAGATGAGGTTTTTCAGTCCAGTTCAATAGCATGTTTAGGTGACATATGTCTAAATGAAGCTCTGCCTAATCCAAATGGAAATGACAATGCTGCATGGCCTGGTGGCGAATGGGTCGAAATTTACAACAATGGAACAATGAGCGTTGATGTAAGTGGATGGTACATAGAAAATAAAGTACAGAAACAAATGATTTTCAATTCGACAACTATTGTTGATTATGACTCCACTAATTCGGCATCTTGGACTATAGCACCTGGCGNTTATATGGTAATTNCAAGAAATGGCATGTCTAATGCAATGTTCTACTTATCTAACTCGAATGATATAATCACACTTTTTGATTCCCTAGGAAATCAAATCGATGTTGCTTCATGGACATTCTCCAGCAGCGGAGCGCCTTCTGGTACCAGNCTGCAAGAAGATCCNGTTGATGCAACTAATGATTGGGTTGCAACAAATAACACAACTCCTGGAGGAGACAATGATGGTGGAGCCACTGGAGGACCTACANTNGTAACAACAGATTTGAGAATAAACGAAGTCATGTCAAATCCATGGCCTTCTGAAGATAGTGATGTTTGGCCAGGTGGCGAGTGGGTAGAAATCCTCAACACCGGCACTGAGGTNATANACTTGACNGGATGGNATATTGAAGATGCTGCTGGAAATCAGATAACAATGGATGAGTCACATTTAATCGGTTCAGATTCAACTATTGCAGAATCATTCCATATTGCAGGTGGTCACACTCGAATTATTGCGGTTAATGGCTCATCAAATTCAGGACTTCTAAACAATGGTGTGGAACAACTATCGTTGAAATTACCAAATGGTAGTATAACTCATGTTGTGGAATGGTCTGATACTGTAAATGGATATTCTCTTTCTTATGATTCTGTAACACAAAGTATGTTTTATTCAGCATATCCAAGCCTAAACCAAACTAATCCTCTACCTATTGAACAGTTATCTCCTTCTCCTGCTGATGTCAGATTTACTGAAGTTATGCCTCATTCATACTCAAACGGAACTACATTCCCTGATGGAGAGTGGATTGAAATTCACAACTCAGGGACTACCACTGTTGACCTTCTTGGATGGACAATTACCGATGGAATGGGCAATGAAACTACATTAGACCCTGTTTCGCTGGTATTCAATAATACCCAAGGCTCGACAGACATTGCTCCTGACGGAAGGAGATTGGTTCAATTCACCGGTGAAACAAGGCTTTGGGATTATTACAATCACCTAATTTTGATGGATACAACTGGATCGATAAATGATGTTGCTTGGTACTCGAATGATTA
Source organism: Euryarchaeota archaeon TMED132 (assembly GCA_002172355.2). Taxonomy (GTDB): domain Archaea; phylum Thermoplasmatota; class Poseidoniia; order Poseidoniales; family Poseidoniaceae; genus MGIIa-L1. Next base: position 19,756 of record NHGH02000006.1, on the reverse strand, counting down.
TGGGATGAATACTTCTTTGATTCGTAATTCAAATCCATCAAGCCCTTGGATGCCGTCCTCNTGGATAACTCCTGGACAACCTGAACCCGGTTCTGGACCGGTCTCTAGTAGTGANATAATATTCNCAGAAATATTGCCTAATCCNCCTGGTGCTGACACACAAAGTTGGCCGTTAGGTGAATGGATTGAAATTTACAATAATGATTCATCTGTAGCAGATGTCAATGGTTGGAAATTGAAGGCCAATAATAGANATTTCGTCATCGATGAGTGGAATCTACCTCTTCAATCTGATACTTTGATTCAGCCTGGTGGTGTAGCCATAATTGCTTTGAATGGTACTAGTTCATTCTATCTAAAACAAAGTTCTGACATTATCACAATCGTAGACTCAATGGACTCAATTGTGGATATGGCAGGATGGAATGATACCAATGAAAATCAATCATTAGTCGCTCCGGGTACAAGTCATTCTGGTTATGCCTTAGAAACTGCAGAAGGCCTTTCAGGATGGGTCCAATCAGTATGGAACACCCCTGGCGTAGTAAATCCTACATGGCCAGTATATTCTGGCTCCAATGATTTACTGGTCAGTGAATTTATGGCATCTTGCTCATCAGTGTCAGAATATGATTGGATTGAATTATACAACAATGACACTGTTGAAATAAATCTAAGTCGATGGAGAATGGATACCTCGCTAGGAAACCGTGTTTTCATAAATTCGATGGCAACTATTGACGACTTGGTTTTAGAAAACCTAAGTGGTATGGATAATCAATCTACTTTACTAAATAGTGGAGATTATGCCTTAATTAGATTGGATAATTCATTCCTAATGAATGACCATGAAGTCAGTTTATTCAATCCAGATGGAATTAAAGTTTACAATATGTCTGTAGGAATTAATGATTCTTGTAAATCAAAAATCAATTCTCCCGATGGATGGATTGAAGCACCGTGGAGTACACCTGCTCAAGCAAATCCAGATTTTACTAGTTTAGCAAGTGCTGGTGAGATCATATTCACTCGATTGATGACTGAAGGAAGTAATAATGATGTAAGTAATTCTGAATTTTTCGAACTGAAAAATACTGGTGAATCATTAGCATATCTCGCCGGTTGGACAATTGAAATCACTGCTGGTGGAAATACTAATTCTTACACGATTGGACAATTGACAATTTCCCCTGGTGAATCAGCAGTATTGGCCAATGATGGCGTAGGTATTTGGGTTACAGAATCCTCACCGATAATTCCGGAAAAACTGGACTACTATTCTTTTAGCGATGTTTTTGGTGAAAATATTCTGATTCCTGACTCTGGTGCTGCAATTCAAATCAAAGATCCAATGGGAATCCTTTCTGATAGTGTTGTTTATGATAATGGCCCTTCAGAAACTGATGGTTGGAGTGGTGNATCGGTNAGCGCACCATTGAGCATCAATATGATAGTCTACATTAGAGGAGATGGATGTAATTTCCTCCCAGATACTGATTCTGCAAGCGATTGGAATCATAAATGGAGTATTTTGGGAGCAAGTAACTTGTGCACATCTACCGAATTTAGTGGACAGAGTTCTATTACCCCACTTATTGGACCGCAAGATGGACTACTTGACTTACTCAACTGGATGGAAGGGGCGACAAGTTCGATACAGGTCCACCTTTATCAGATGCAAGAACCAAGATTGGTTCAAGCATTAATGAATGCTGCTTCCAGAGGACTTGATGTCAAAGTTGTTCTAGACCAGGGCTGTACTTGCTCAATTTGGTCCTATGATGATATGCAGAAGCAAACTGGATTTGCTAGTGAATTAGACAATGCTGGAGCTGAAGTATTTTGGTTTGGAACAGGTAATGACCAACCATATAATTACATTCACAGCAAAGTTGCTGTTAGGGATGGTAGCAGCGTATGGATGTCTTCTGGAAACTGGAAATCTTCTTCTCAACCAGCCCCAGGCGTTAGAGGCAATGTTGAGTGGAGCGTTATAATAGAGAATCAACAACTAGCCGATATAGTTCTACAACAAATGGAACTGGATACAAATACTCAATTTGAGCATGTTACTGCATATTCATCTTCGGATGCTCCAAATGATTGGACTATGCCAGGAGTGGAATCGGTAAGTGGAGGAGGTCTAGCGACTTCATACTCCGTTGACGTCACTGGTGAAGTGCTAACATGTCCCGATAATTGTATTACTGGAATCACTAATTTGATCGATAGTGCTAACTCTGAAGTTGTACTTTCACAACAAACTCTCGATGTTGATTGGTATTGGGGTTGGGGACAGCAAAGTCCGGTAATCAGTTCGATGTATGAGGCGGCAAAGCGAGGGGTTTCGGTTCGTGTAATTATCAATGGAGCATACCTAGATGATGATGACCAAGACATTGTTGACTTACTCAATGAGGTTTGGAATGGTACCGAAGGTTTGGATACTTCTGCAATAATTATGAGTGAAGATGATGATGTATCAAAACTTCATAATAAAGGAATAATTGTTGATGAGAAGAGTGTTTTGGTTTCCTCGATTAATTTAGGAAGTTCTGCGATGAATAGAAATCGTGAGATGGGAGTAGTTATTCATTCAGAAACAATCGCTCAAATCTACAAAGATGCTTGGAATGTGGACTGGAGTCGACTCGACAATGTCACTGATACTGACCAAGATGGATTGATTGACAAATGGGAATTACCTAATGGTNTAAACCGTACCAAGAGAGTTCTAGACTCTGGAATCACAGAAGATCTGTATGATGCTGATGGTGATGGATTATCCAATCTAATAGAATACAATCAAGGTGGACATCCACTTCTAGCAGATACCGATGGCGATTGTATTAGAGATGATGTGGAAATCGCTTGGGCACAAAGNACTGCACTTGATNCAAATGTAGCGACTGTCACTCCATATGATGCCCTAAACATGGCAGATGCTGATGGTGACGGCGTTAACGAATCAGATGCTCTTGGATGTGACTTAGGTGGAATAGATACTGGAGGAAACTCAACTGATAATCAAACACTTGACCCTATTGGAGATGAAGACAATGATGGAATACTCAATGATGTAGATATCTGTCCTGGTACACCTGAAGGAACTCCAACTGATACTGAAGGATGTTCAAACAAGCAACGAATGAGTTTAGCCGATGCAAGTAAAGGCGAGAATGATGATTCGGGAACCAAGACGATGCTCTGGGTAATGCTAATCGCAGCAATTCTAGCGGCGGGTGCATTTGTAATTCTTAAGCAATTAGAATCTAAAGCAGAATCAGAAAAGGACTTGGTTTCAATTGAGGAACAGGAAAGGATGCTATCAGAGAGTTCTGGTGAAACTCAAGAAGTACAATCTTGGGACATGCCAGTTCTAGATGGTAGTGATTCAGATTCCCAAGAAGTTATTGAGAACTCTGGGATTTCAGCTGAAGACCTCGAAAGATGTCCTGGCTGGGATGAAGCAACAATTCAATCATTCATCGACCAAGGATGGACTATGGACCAACTTGCAGAATATTACGCAGAACAGTTAGAATAACTGTCGAATTAGCGTAAGTTTGACAAGGGACTTATTCTTAGGAGTGAATGAGAAAGATGCGTTATACAACAAGTAACCCAATAATGACACAAAACTTTTGGTCTAATATTACAGGTCAAAATACAATGACTTTTCAAGGCACAATAGGCAAATTGGCTTATCTCCTTAGCATTGTTACAATCACCGGACTTATCTCTGCATATGTCGCTCTCGATGCTTTAGCTGCTGGCAACCCTGCAGTCATTAGCGGNCTAACTTGGGGCGGATTACTAGGAAGCGTNGTAGTCGCTTTGATGCTTGGATTTATGCGTCCAGCCAACCCTGCTCCTTTGATGACAATTTATGCNGTCCTTATGGGTATGTTCGTTGGTTCAATTTCTCTTATTTTTGAAGCATTTTACTCTGGAATAATAATACAAGCAGCATTTGGAACTGTATTTATCACTGGCGCAATGCTAGTTATTTATTCATCTAGAGTNATCAAGGCTACACCAACTTTCAATAAAGTAATTGGCAGCCTTACTGCATCTATCATGTTGATGTATGCTGTTTCAATTATTTTCACACTGTTTACACCATTCGAAATTCCTTATTTGCATACATCNGGACCAATCGGAATTGGTATCACTCTATTCATCCTAACTGTAGCAGCATTGAGTCTGATTTCTGATTTTGGATTCATTGAATCCGGAGTTAAGATGAATGCTCCAAAGAATGCTGAATGGTGGGGCGCATTTGGAGTATTAGTGACCATAATTTGGATTTATATCGAAATGGTTCGCTTGCTTTCTAAATTACGAGACTAAATAAATCACAAATCGGTGAATTTTAATGTCCAAATGGATATTTCTAACTTTAGCAATTATCTCTGAAGTGATTGGAACTTCTTTCCTAAAATCAACTGAAGGATTTACCAAGTTAATACCCTCAATTATAGTATTAGTAGGATATTGTGCTGCATTTTATTTCCTATCTCTCACTCTTGATTCGATCCCAATTGGTATGGCATATGCGATATGGTCTGGCGTGGGAATTGCAGCAATAACAGTTGTTTCTGTCTTATTTTTTGAACAGAAATTAGATTTTGCTGCTGTAATTGGTATGGGGCTAATAATTGCTGGAGTTGTTGTTCTAAGATTGTATAGTGAAGCATCTGTCGAATGATTATAATCGATGCTTTTACGAGTTATTTAGCGTAGATTTGAAACACTCTAGACTCTAGCACATATTGATAACATGTCTCGAAGCATTCCCGTAATCGATTTTGATGATTTTCGTTCAGGTGATGAAATAAGGTTGAATAAATTTATTCAAGCCGTAGGAGATTCTCTCAAAGACATAGGATTCTTTGCACTTAAAAATCATGGAATCCCAATTGATTTAATTGAACAATCATATGCTCAAGGGGATAAATTCTTCAGCCTAAATGCCGGAACTAAAAGCAAATATTTACAACCTGAAATATCCCATCAAAGGGGATATACTGCATTTGGTATCGAACATGCAAAAGATAACCCTGCACCTGATTTAAAGGAGTTTTGGCAAACTGGACGTAGCCATGAAAGTACTAATTTCACACCTAATTATCCACTCAATGTATGGCCAGACGATAAGGTCCCAGAATTCAAAACAGTCATTGATGAATTATATTGTCAAATGGAATCTCTTTCTCTTAAACTTCTTTCTGCATGTAGTTCATACCTTGGAAAAAGTGAACAATGGCTTGGTGAAATGACTGAACAAGGAAATACAATAATGCGTATTATTCACTATCCCCCTCTTGGAGAAGATACTCCAGAAGGCGCAGTACGCTCTGCTGCTCATGAGGATATCAATTTCATCACACTACTAGTCACTGCTACTGCTGATGGACTAGAGGTTATGGACCATGATGGTAGTTGGATTAAGGTTGAAGGTGATGCAAGATATATTATTGTAGACTCAGGAGATATGCTGCAGAATCTAACCAATGGGTTATTCAAATCTACAACACATCGTGTCGTTAATCCTAGTTCTAAATCTGAAAGACGCTTTTCGATGCCCATGTTTGTTCACCCAAGAAATCAGATCGATTTGACACCTAAACCTGAATTTATTTCTATGACTGGTGGTGAGTCGAAATATCAGTCGATTACAGCTGGGGATTACCTGCAGCAAAGATTGGTCGAAATAGGCTTAGCAACAAGTGATGATTAGTATGGAAATGGACAACATTACCGCATTAATTTCATCCGTTGAATCGAAAGAAATGATGAATTTAGAACATCTTAGTGAATTCATCAAGGGTGTAGCAAATCATTCAATACCTGTTGAGATGATAGAGAAGTGGCTAAAGGCAGTCCATAGTAACTCAATTACTGTAGAAGAAACTACAATTCTAACTAAAGAAATGATGCATTCAGGCGCCATTCTTGAATGGAAAGATAATCAGATGGTAGTCGATAAACACAGCACTGGAGGTGTTGGTGACAAGATGTCATTGATGCTTGCTCCAGCACTTGCAGCATGTGGGTTAATGGTTCCAATGCTTGCTGGAAGAGGTTTGGGTCACACTGGTGGAACAATCGATAAACTGGAATCAATTCCTGGTTTCAATTGTTCTTTATCTCCACAAGAAATGAATAANCAAGTTCTAGAGTTGGGTTGTTGTATNGCAGCCCAGAATGATGCTATTGCACCTGCTGATGGTCTNCTTTACGCTATTAGGGACGTTACCAATACAATCGATAGTATACCACTAATCACCGCTTCGATTATTTCGAAAAAGGCTGCTGAAGGTTTAGGCTCTCTGGTTCTGGATGTAAAATGNGGATCTGCTGCATTTATGAAAACAAAAACTGATGCCGAAGAATTAGCTAAATCAATGGTCGGTGCTGCTAAAGGTCTTGGGATAAATGCAACTGCNCAAATCACNCAAATGGATTTCCCAATCGGCAGNTATGTAGGGAATTCACTTGAAATCTTAGGTAGCATAGAAGTCTTACAAGGAAAGGGCTCTAGAGATACTCGAGATTTAGTTATCATGCAAGGTTCGGCTTTACTAGTTCAATGTGGCAAAGTAAACAATTCTCAAGAAGGAATGAAGCAGATTGCCGAAGTCTTGGATAATGGTTTAGCACTCGCAATCTTTGAAAAAATGTGTATTGCTCAAGGCGTGACAAAAGAAAATGCCAAAACGATTTGTNAAGAACCAAATTCGATACTTCCCAAATCAAATTTTACTACTAAATTTATTTCTAGTGAATCTGGCTATGTCAGTATGATAGATTCTATGGCACTTGCAGAAATCGCTCGAAAACATGGTGCTGGTCGTTTCAGCTTAGAAGATGAAATAATTCCTGAAATCGGTTTTGAGGTTCTGGTTGAACAAAATCAACAACTCGGCGAAGGTGANCAATGGTTGCTTTTCCATCACAATATATCTCTGAGTGATGAGGAAATAAATCAATTAAATGGTTCTATAAGCCTCGAAAAACAAGTATCTNGAAAAAATTCTCGCCTAATCTCGATAATTTACTGAGTAAAAATATCCGAAGTCGTCATAAAGGAGTGGTTACTCGGCCACGATGCCGATTTAGCTTAGCTGGTGGAGCGTGGGACTGTTAATCCCAAGGTCAAGGGTTCGAACCCCTTAATCGGCGCCAATAATAATTCTGTATCAAAGCACAAATTTTGTCTTTTGTCGGGACATAATTAATTAATTTGAAACTAAAGCGACATATGGTGAAGGCATGTCTAGAGATATGGATATTGAACCTATTACAGTAAGTGGAGCAATCAAATCATTTGGAATAGTTATTGCATTCTGTATTATTGTCCTATTGTTGATTGTAGGGATTGATTTATTATTTTTTTGGGAAATGGATTTTATCAAGTGAATTCTAATTACTTTGAATTGCTAATTTAATGAATTATTTTTTTCTAAAGTCAGCACCAAGGAAATATTTTCTCAAGGTCGGATTATTTACCATATTAGAACTAAATCTATTGACTGACCACCAGAAAAATTCTAATGTCAGCCAACATATTCCAAAAATTATAATAAATTCAAATGGTGATGATACTCTAAAAGCTAATGAAATCAAACATGAAACAATCAATGATATTCCAACATCATACAATCTCCCTAAACAAAGCCAAAAGTTGGCCATCCTTGTTAAGAAATTATTCATCAAACAGGGTAGATGAGGTCAGTATAAAAGTTAAATTGACACCATCAACGATTACGTAGGTAGTCTTCACCATACCATGACCATTGCTCCATAGTCCAGCCTGCTGGAAGTCCCTCAGGCGGTAGTGGTGGGTGTATTGCAGCTGGTGGAGCCATTGTAGGTAATGGCTCGATATTACTCATGACAGGCAAAAATTCAGAATTACCAAGAGAGACTTTATCGTTATTACGTCGTGTTAGAAGTAAGCCAATCACAGCGATACTTATTATCGCCAGAACAAGTAGTATTGCTAAAATTGGTAGATCCGATGAAGAATCTTCCTCAACAGCAGATAAAGTTGCATCTAATGGATAGGCATCAAAATTATCTCCGACTCCATCTCCATCTGTATCTATCCATTCCGTAGATTCTGTAGGGAATTTATCAAGAGTATCATCCCAACCATCTCCATCACTATCTAAGCAACCGAATCTCTGTTCTGTCGAATTACCAAATACATCAGGACATGAATCAGGGAAGTCCCCATCTATTGCATCTCCAAAACCATCAGAGTCCCTATCTGAGTATTGCGAGGCATTATTCGGGAAGGAATCTGCTGAATCTGACCATCCATCTCCATCTGAGTCTAGGCATCCAAAAGTATCGATAGTAGATGTTCCAAATTCCTCAGTGCATCCATCTGGCTGGAATCCGGATTGGTCATCACCATAGCCATCATAATCAGCATCAGCATGTTGTGTTGGGTCTTCAGGGAAAGAATCTGCACCTGAACTTACACGCCAGTATGTATCAGCATCGGACCATCCATCTCCATCAGTATCAGGACAACCAATTCTATCTTGAGTTGAAGTACCTGCTAAATTAACACAGAAGTCACCCTCGAATCCTTGAATTATATCACCAAATCCATCGCCATCAGAATCATACCATTGGGTGGATTCTAATGGGAAATCATCGATTACATCAGCATAATTATCACCATCGGTATCTATGCATCCCTTAGCAACACCTGTGCTGACACCTGCTACTGTAGGACAATAGTCATCAACATCTAGGAAACCATCATTATCATCATCAAGGTCTTCACCTATATCTTCACATCCATCACGGTCTAGATCTGTGGAAATAGTTGAGGTAAAATCAAGACGACTGGTTGGACACAAATCTACTTCTGTATCTGCAATGATACAAACAGAATCCTCGACAAGACCGTCACAAATTGTATCATCATCATCATCTAAGTCTTCCCCTGCATCACGGCAACCATCACGGTCATAATCAGTTTGGAAAGAAGAAATCCAAGCAATATCACCCATTGGGCAAGAATCCTTAGTATCTACCAAGTCATCATTATCATCATCGAAATCTTCTGTGGTATCATGGCAACCATCCATATCATGGTCATTGAATGTCGCTGAAGCCCAGTTGGTTCTACCTGTAGCGCATAAGTCATCATCATCTTCGACACCATCATTATCATCATCTTGGTCACATGCATCACCAAAGGAATCTCCATCGTGATTATTCTGTTGAGAGTTAGCAATTAGTGGGCAATTATCATCATCATCCAAAACTCCATCAGCATCCATATCGAAATATGGGTCGATTCTAACAACTTGGTCTTTACCATTATCAACATAGTAAAGATGGCCATCAGGACCAATTTCTAATCCCATAATAAAGTAAGCACCGGTTTGAATTGTATCAATTTCCACTCCGCTTTTACCATTATCAGATAGGTCATAAGCAACTATTTGTCCATTTCCATTTTGTGAAACAAATAGAGTATCTCCATCTAATGCAATTCCGGATGGAGCACTAAGTCCTGTATCTAGAACTCCCCATTCCATACCAGTCTTACGAGTATATTGTGCTAAAGGTTCCATTCTAGATGGGTCATTCATAATATTTTGAGTACTAACTGATGTATCATCAGTATTAACCCATAATACACGATTAGCCCCTGTATCTGCAATGTAAAGAATACCTGAGTCTTTGTCCAGTATCATGTGACCTGGAATACCCCCATCTCTTGTCAATTGAATGTCAGAATAACGGTGAACAATTCCATCTGAATGGTCGTCTTGACCAGTGTCATGATCTTCTTGGAAATCATAGTAAACCAGTTCACCATAATATCCATCGAAGTACCAGTAGGCATTTCCGTTGTCGTGAGCAATACCCATTCCATCAGGAGATTCGTGATTCATATCGATGTGGCTACCAAGTAATCCGTTACCATTATTCTGATTTTCTACAGCATAATGATTGAGAGAAGAAGGCCACAAAGTCGGACCCATGAATTGGTTAGGAGAACCAAGACCACAGTATGTGTTTTGAGTCTCTTGGGCAGAGCCCCATTGCCAGTCAAATTCTGGATGATATGAACCAAATGCAATTGCACTAACTTCTTCAAGGAAATGATTACTGTTTGAATCCTCTCGAGTTTCTGCATTTTGAGTTGAAAGACCTGTGTCATGGACGATTGTCATACTGTCATCACCTCTATTAGCAATCCATAATTCATCTGTTCGACCAGGATGGAATTCAAGGTCCCTAGGGTCATTTAGACCGTCTGATGAGTCAACGATTACAACTTCATCAAAGCCGGTGCCAAATTGAGCAACAGTTTGTGATTCGTCTGATGCTTGTACATTAGAAACAAGAGAAAATAGTAAAATACTGAGGATGAAAATACTCGTTTGCTTACGCGACATATACTTCGGAGAAAAAATGCTCTTTTGATACCTTGCCTTTGATGGACAAACAAAACTAGAATTATTCCCATTCAATAGTGCCTGGAGGTTTGTGAGTAATATCGTAGACAACACGGTTTACTGCACCTTTGACAGTGTTGGTTATTCTAGTACTAATTTTTTGTAAAATCGAATGAGGTATTTCAGAATATCTAGCCGACATACCATCCATTGATTGAACTGCACGAACAACNATTGTNTCTCCATATGCACGNACNTCACCATGGACNCCGACNCTTCTAACCGGTAGAAGNGCNGCAAAGTATTGCCATGGAATNTCCATAATACCTTCAGCNGCTGCTTTCTCAAACTCNTCTTCNACAATNGCGCANGANTCTCTGACNACCGCTACACGNTCTGGNGTTAANTCACCCAAAGTACGTACNGCNAGTCCNGGGCCAGGGAANGGTTGTCTTTCAGCAACATTGATNTNTAAGAANCGNGCAAGTTCTCNAACNTCATCCTTGTATAAGTCTCGTAGTGGTTCAACCACTTCTAAAGTCATNTCTTCNGGAAGACCACCNACGTTGTGATGAGACTTGATNGTATCACGNACACCNCCNCCNGATTCAATCCAATCNGGTGCTATNGTNCCTTGNACTAANTANTTAGCACCACATTTCTTTTGCTCATCTTCAAAGATTCTAATGAATAATTCACCGATAACCTTACGCTTTTGTTCNGGCTCAGTAANACCTTTAAGTGCCTCAAAATAACGATCTGCTGCNTTNACAGTNACCAAATTCTTGATGCCTTGCTCTGCCAGCAAAGCCTCAATTTGTTCAGTCTCTCCTTTGCGCATAAATCCAGTATCGACATATACGCAGTGTAGTAAATCACCAACTGCCTGATTAGCAATCACTGCAGCAACAGTGGAATCAACACCGCCAGAACATGCGATTATAGCAACATCGTCAATAGTATTCTGTAATTGTTCGATGGATTCCTTTACGAATTCATCGGTATCAAACATTCAAGCGCCCCCATTAACCTCTCGGTCTTGGGCCTTTACTCTCTCGACTTGGTCGAGTTTGTTTTGCTTCAATGCAGCAGCGTGATTTTCATTTTGAAGTGCTAACATTTGAACTGCAAGGTAACCAGCATTATCTCCACGGTCAACTCCAACTGTTGCTGCTGGAACCCCTGGTGGTAGTTGAACAATCGATAATAATGAATCAAATGGTACTCTTCCACCGCATGGCACTCCAATAACTGGTTTTGTGGTCAATGCGGCGACTGCTCCAGGAAGGGCAGCTGCTAAACCCGCCATAGCGATGAAAACTTTACACCCATCTGCTTCAGCATCATGGATAATTTGTTCAACGAATTTTGGCGAGCGATGAGCACTTGCAACCCTTAGTTGATAATCAACTGAGAATTGATTCAATATTTTCGTACATTTTTCAGCAATCGGCATATCCGAGGACGAACCCAATAGAATAGTTACTTCCATGGGATTCTGCCGTCGCGGTAGGTTATTCAAGATGACTATTCATCTTCCTCAATAAAATCCTGCAAATCTAGGCCTAATGTTCTATAATCAAACCGATTACCTTCATGGATTCCAAATATATCTAATCGCAGCACTAAGCCTTCAGGAGTCCTTGAACCATATATTTGCGCGAAACGATCGCCATCAAATCTTTTCAAAGCCATCGTATTTTGAGTGAAGCGTGTCGAACGAATATCCCAATCGACCATACTANCAGTCGGTAATGACCGTTTAGCAGACCACTCAATTTGATAGATTAATCCGATATCTTTGAAGATAAAATCCAATGAACGATATATCATAATCAAGGCGAGTAATGAACTTAAAATCCCATATACTTCTAGCAAATTATTCGTTGCAACAAGAACCCAAGAAAATATAGCTAGAATACAAAAGAAAAAACCTGAAGCAATTCTAATTGAATTAAAGGCTCCTTGACGAGGACCTACAGCACTGACTCCACCTACGAGGAACAAAATTATTCCAATTCCGCCAGACCAAGCAATCCATTCTTCTCCGGTTCTGGTCACCATCATAATCAATGCAAAAACAATTGGTAAAATCCCCCATGATAATGGATAAAGAACCGCTTTGGGATTTGGCTTTAATTCGACCTTATTCCATCCGAAGGTTTCGGGAGATTTATCTCTCGCCCTAACCATATTGACCACTACTCGTCAAATGGATGACGCAAGCATAGGTTTCTTGCAGCATAAACCTCGTCAACTCGCCTTACTGGAGTTGTGATTGGGGCTTGATGGAGAGTTTCAGCATCTTGTTGAAGTACTTGTATGAATTCTTTTGCGAACTTATCTAAAGTGTCTCTACTTTCTGTTTCAGTAGGCTCAAACATCATACATTCAGGAACTACAAGAGGGAAGTAAACNGTTGGNGCCATNTATCCTTTATCCAAGAGCCCTTTAGCGACATCCATTGCTGAAATCCCATATTTCTCTTTAGCAGGTAATAATGAGAGAGTAAATTCATGCTTGGCAACCTTGGTAGTTGCGCCGTCGATGAACATATCACTAATTCCTGCTTTTTCTGCCTCTCTATGTAATGCATGACGGAGGTAATTGGCATTCAACACCGCATGTTCAGACATATCTTTCAAGCCATATCCATAACGTCTGTAGTATGCCCAACAACGGATCACTGCTCCAGCATTACCATGCCATTGCTGAACCTTACCAATGCTATTGGCTGGCTGGTACCAGCCATACCACATATCGTCGACTGCAAATTCTTCATGACCACTTGAAATCGGTCTTTTCTTTACAATTGGACCAGGCAAAAACTCTGCAAGATGAGATTTAACTCCAATAGGACCAGAACCTGGGCCACCGCCTCCATGAGGTTGACTGAACGTTTTGTGAAGATTGAAGTGTACTGCGTCAAAGCCCATCAATCCTGGTGAAGTTCTACCAAGAATTGCATTGAAATTAGCACCGTCATAGTACATTTGGCCACCTACAGAATGTATAATCTCAGAGGCTTGAGATATGTCATTTTCAAATAATCCCAATGTGTTAGGATTAGTAACCATCATCAATGCTACAGTATCATCTACCACTGCCTTTAGAGCATCAATATCGATTCTGCCATCTTCCAAACTTGGGATTTCAATAATTTCAAATCCTGCCATAGCAGCACTTGCTGGATTTGTCCCGTGAGCAGAATCTGGAACAATTACCTTTGTTCGTTGGTCTTCTCCACGACTTCTAAAATATTCTTGAACACACCTTACAGCAGTAAATTCACCTTGAGCGCCTGCAACAGGTTGCAATGTCACTTGGTCCATACCTGCACAAATTTCCAACATATGTTGCATTTCGTGGAAAATCGATAGAAGTCCTTGGAGATGGTGCTCCGGTTGATGTGGATGTATCTGTGCAATTCCCGGTATTTGCGCTATTACTTCATTAACTCTAGGATTGTGCTTCATTGTGCAAGAACCTAGTGGATAAAATCCAGTATCAATTCCAAAGTTTCGACGTGATAGCCATGTATAATGTCTTACCATCTCTGGTTCAGAGAGCCTTGGCCACTTGGGTAAATTCTTGCGAACTAAACTTGCAGGAAGAGAAACTGACTCTTTTGGCATGATTGTATCTGGTTGAGAATAGCCCATGCCAGCACCACCTGCAAAATCGAATAATCTACTCATGCATTCACCCCCGCTGACCAAACCGCAATATGCGCAGTTAGTAATTCGATCTCTTTGGCTGATGTTTGGTCAGTGACTGTCACCAGTAGCCAGTTCTTACGTTCTGGATACCATCGACTAGCATCAAAACCACCGATAATTCCAACTCCATCCAAATAAGTGAGACAATTAGCAGCAGAGGATGGAAGTTCCACAATAAACTCATTAAAATGTGTTCCATTTGAGTGCGGCAATGCTATTGTCCCTAATTCTGACAACTTTTGTTTGGCTAAATTACATGCTGTAATATTTCGAAGTGCCAAGTGGTGTAGTCCCTCAGGACCAAGTAATGACATGTGCATTGCACCCATAAGTGCAATCAGGGTTTCATTGGTACAAATATTAGATGTTGCACGATGACGTCGAATGTGTTGCTCTCTAGTTGAAAGGGTCAAACAATAAGCTTCTTTGCCATCTACGTCTATACTTTTACCAACGATTCTACCCGGCATCAATCGAAGATAAGTTTTGGAACATGCAAATATTCCATATATTGGCCCACCCGCAGTAATTGGACTGCCAAGAGGTTGTCCTTCACCAACCACGATGTCCGCACCGTAATGACCTGGTGCCTCAACTAAACCGAGAGATATTGGTTGAATGCCTACTATCAATGCGGTATTTTCACCAATAATTTCCTTAAGTTGAGGATATCCACCGTCTAGTAAACCTAGAGGATTTGGTTGCTCAACATATACTCCACATGACCCAGCAGCTTCTTGGGCACTGGATAAATCGATACTTCCGTCAGAATTATGACTGATATACTTGATTGTAATTCCTGCACCTTGACAATAATTAGTCATAACTGAGATTCTATCTGGAGGAGTTAATTCTGAAATATATACAGTATCTTTCTGTTCAGCTTTACGGTTGTGAACTCTTACAGCACATGTTAATGCTTCAGCAGCAGCTGTTGAGCCGTCATAAAGTGATAAATTAGAGATAGGAAGACCAACTAATTCTGAAATCAATGTTTGAAATTCCCACATGGCTTGCAACATTCCTTGACTAACCTCAGGTTGGTATGGTGTGTAAGAAGTCAAAAACTCTCCACGGGTAATCAATTGGAATACTGATGCTGGAACATAATTTCGATATAATCCTGCACCCAAAAAGGAGACCACTTCAGTCATGGCCAGATTTGCTCCTAATAGCCTTCTTGCATCTGCTATGATTTCTTCTTCAGACTGTGGAGGTGGTAAATCTAGACGTTCATTCATGCGCACTTCAAGCGGGATATCTTCAAACAAGTCATCTATACTTGACATACCCATTTCATGTAGCATTTCTAATTCTAATCCTCTATTTGGTAACTGGTCAACCATCTAATAACCCCCTTCGACAATTTCATCCATTCGCGTAACGACCATAATATTCCCTCTTCACATCAAATAAATGGTGGACGTACAATTACCGCACGAACTGACTTTCTTGGACTGGCAACAATAAGAACTTCATCACCTTCTTGGACTCCACTTATGTATCCAATACCGATTCCTGTGTTCTCTAAACTTGGCGCTGGTGCACCTGAACTAAGTTTACCAATACTATTACCCTGTAAATCGTGAACTTCTTTACCTGGCCTAGGTAAAGGCCCCTTCTCTAAGTAGCGAATACCCCACCATCTAGCATCGTCTTCATGATGACTAATAACTCGGTTCTTACCGACAAAATCATGTTCTAAATCAAGACCAAATGGGACATTTGTTTCCCATGTGTCGCGAGCCAAGAATGGTTCACTTGATTCAAGTTGCGGCCAAATAAAATCTACCCCTGATAGCAAGTATCCTTTTTCCAAACGGAGTGTATCTCTTGCTCCAAGCCCTACAGGTATGGCACCTGATTTTATCAGTTCTCGCCAAAGAACTGGCGCCTCGCTATTTGGAATGAAAATTTCATAACCAGATTCTCCTGTATATCCAGTTCCTTGAATCCATCCACTTATTTGATGCTGATTTTGTGTTAAGTTTTGCCAGCGGAATCTCCCCACATGATTGTTATCACCTAATACTTGAACTAAGATATTTTTTGAGTGAGGCCCTTGAAGTGCTACAATAGAATAATCGCTTGATAAATTCTGTAAAGTTACTGAATCATCACTTGGCAATTTAGAATTAAACCAATCCCACATCGTTTCAATCATTGAGGCATTGGGTACTCCTAGAATTTCACTCTCTGATACGACTGCAAAAATCATGTCATCTATAATGAAACCATCATCATCTAAAAAGTGGGTGTATGCACAACGTGATGGTGTGATAGATGTGACTTTTTGAGTAGCAATACTCTCTAGCCATTGTTTGACATTAGCGCCTGAGAATTTGAAAACTCCCATGTGAGATACATCAAATAATCCAGCACTACTCCGAGTAGAAAGATGCTCTTCTTTGATATTACTGTACCATATAGGAAGTTCAAAACCATGGAAGTCTACAATATTTCCACCCAATGAAACATGCTCATCGAATAGCGAGGTTCGAACCGGCTCATTCCCGCCCATGGTTGTTGGAAAACTAGACACTCCTTAAACTCAAGTAAAAAATAGAATTTCTAATTCAGTTAGATGAAGGAATATCGGAGATAATTTCCAAAGCGTGTAAATTCACCTTTTCGATCAAGGAATCAATAATATCTGTATGGACTGCAGGATTAGAAATAACAGGTCTGAGAACTATATCATCGCCAATATTGGAACGACTGACGATTACTTCACCCTCTTTCAGTAGCCTATTTCTTATCTCCAAGTTTAACTGATTCAAGTCATCAGCACGTGATTTGTCATTATACCTAAAGCAAACATTTGTCCATTCCCTATCAGAACACATCTCTAAATTTGGTTCTGCGACGATTCTTTCTTCTAGATAATCAGCTAATTCACAATAATGGTCTACCATTTTTGCCCAACCTGAATCTCCAATCTCCCTCCAAGCAAGCCATAACTTAAGCGAATCATTTCTTCTACCGCATTGTAATGAAAAACGTCCTAAATCAATATCTTTAGTTTCATCATGAAACAAATAGTGAGCCACATCTCCGTGAGAACAAACACTACTCAAAATCTGTGCATTCTTTACTATAAAAGCACTACAAATCAATGGCATACCCATCATTTTGTGTGCATCCCAACAAACACTATCCGCTAATTCAACTCCTTTCATTAATTGCCTCTTCTTTGAGGAAAACAGACAACTTCCACCCCATGCGGCATCAACATGTAGCCAAATCGATTCACTATGAGCGATTGTTGCAATTTCATCAAGCGGGTCAAAAGCACCTCGAACAGTAGTACCAGAGGTTGCAATGATACAAAAGGGGATTAAGCCATTAGCACGGCTTCTAGTAATTTCTTCCTCTAATGAAGACGATTTCATTCTTCCTTTTTCATCACAAGCCACTTTTATTACATTTTGGTGACCAATACCCACTACATTAGCAGACATCAAGACAGAGTAATGAGATTCACTGGAAACAAATGCAACATATTTACTGCCATTAAAACCGACCTTCGAAGATTGGGGGAGGATAGACTGTCTAGCACATAACATACCTAGCATGTTTCCATTAGAACCACCTGTAGTCATGGTGCCAAATCCTTCGGCAAAACCAATTATTTCGGACATTCGCTTAATTATAGTCTGCTCAATTAGTGTAGCAAGTGGGGCAAGTTCGTAGGTATACATTGATTGATTGGTTAGAGCTGAAATCACCTCGCCGGCAAAAGCAGTAATGTTTAGTCCACCCCAAAGTGGATTCATGAATCCACTACGATTAGTCTTAACGCATTGTTTTAGAAATTCATCGATATCATCCATTACTGATTGTGGACCTAAGCCCTCAAGCGGTAATTTAAGGTCTGTTGTCTTAGAACGTGAATAAGAAGTCATGAAGTCAAGTGTTTTATTGGATTTATCATGACTTGACTTGGCATAATTGACAATCCGATCAGCCAGGCTATCGATGAACTCCTCAAGAACCATAATCTCTCCTCAAGCCGGCTAATCCATTCAAGCCTTAGTCTTATGCTGTGATATGCTGATTTAATAGTAATAGAATTACATAATAAGAGGGTTAATTTAATTTGAATAGAATATTACCCGTGATGCATTATACGTACTAAGGAGCAATAATGCAGATAATTTGTCTTTTATTCAATAAATGATGTGATTTAAATTTAATTCTAATAATAACTTCCAAAAAAATAAAAAAATATGAATAAATAAATCTGAATAATCTATTTCAATCGTAAAACTCCATTCAACCTGCATAAATAATTAGTAACATTGAATAGTAAAACCTAGTAACAGGTAATATGCTAGGAGACGTAGGAAGTAAGTGGCTCGATAGATTACACCAAGATGTTGCAAAGGATTTACGCAGTAAAGGCTGGTCTCAGGCTGAAATTGCTGACATTCTTGGCTCAACACAAAGTACAATATCACGCCATATTCAAAAATCTACAATTCAGTTAGCGTCTTCAGGAGATGAAGCAATTGTTGATGCATGGTCGAGTGAATTATCTCAAGCATTGAACTCTATTGGACCTAAGGGCGAAATTATAAGACAAAGACTGGTCGTTGAATTTCAATTCAAGGGCAATCATACAATTAGATTTGACAAAACCTTGACAGGATTAGATTTAGACCAAGGGCAAGAACAAAGAGCATTACTTAGAAGACTGGAGTGGGCTATTGGTAGACTCGATTCTAAAAGAATCAAACATGTGATGCCTGCTGTTGGGATGAACATTGCGTCATGTAACAAGGGTGCTAGGGATGTTTCGGAAGTTGCAGCATTCCCTGGTAAGATTTCCATTGTTGAAGATAAATTACGCCATCATGAGACTCCAAGTTTTGGTGTTTCTAGTCACCTTGCAAGTTTGCTATTACAGGCACACATAATGAATGAGGCTAAGACTTCAATAATCAACATCAATCCAATGAATGGAGACAATAAACTTGAACAAAAGAAAATTAAGCAAATGTGCGACCAGTTGGGGTATTCATTTGCACTTTCTAGTAAAGGTAAAATCTCAGGCTCTCATAATAAATTGGATGTAATTCTAGATACTGGAGATTTTGGATGGGAGCCAAGTATGTACATTCTTGCCCATAATCCATTAGAATTGATTGATAGAACTCACCAAATTGTTGCTTCGTTGGAGGTTTGAACATGAATTTTAAATTATTTGCCATGACTTTAATTTTACTTTCTTCATCATTGTCTGGTTGTTTAGAAGATGAAGTTTTAGAAAGTTTAGAACAAGATTGCGTGACATTACCTGCTGGACATGATAATGATGGAAAACTTAGAATTCTAACGTATGATGTATTAGCTCTCAACGATTCTATGATTAATGATTTTGAAAATACTACTGGAATCGAAGTGGTTTTCAACAAAGAATCAGATTCAGGCGGGATTTTAGACCAAATGATGCTGACAAAGAATGCGCAACAAGCAGATTTAATGATTGGATTAGACAACTCTTATTTGCAAACCGCAATCGATAACTGCTTACTTAGAGAAACACTCTTCACGCAGAATCCACAATATCAAAATATTTCGACTTCTGCTTTAGAATCA
>NHGH02000016.1 GCA_002172355.2 Euryarchaeota archaeon TMED132 | reverse complement strand
GAGCCGCCCATAATCTTAGCTGGAATTCCAACTGAGTTCAGGTCACCAACTATTGGGCCTGGTGGCATGCCGGTATCCATCTTTTCTACTACGATTTGATATGGTGCAATATCGCCAGGTTTTGCTGCTCTACCTGCCTCAGTTTTCTTTAATTCAGTAAACAAAGCAAATGAGTTCAATGATGCAGATGATACTAGGGCAGGTTGAACTGCTGATTCAAACAGCTTTTCTAACTGGTCTGCTTTGTATCCGCATTGATCCCAAGCAATCTTCATCAGTTGCTTCTTGGCAACTTGTATCTTCATTGAACCACGTAGGTCTTTTCTCATTCCAATCATTGCGCCCGCTGGGACACCATGAATATCGATAACTGCCAATGTATCGCCACTCTGCAGAAGGTCCACTAAATTGGAGACTGTGTCTTTCTTCCATGGCATTACTTTTGGAATCAATTAATCACCTCGATTCTTTGAGCAGGCCCCATAGAGGTCTTGATGTAAAGTGAGCGGATATTGCCAATACCACGTTCTAGTTTAGAGATTACACGGTTGTAGATTTCCATGGCGTTAGCAGATAGTTCTTCCTGACTTTGCTTGGCGGTACCAATTGCCGCATGGAAAGTCATTCTGTCACCAGACTTGACAACAACTGTGGATTTCAAACCTGCTGCAATAACTGAAGGGTCTAGAGTTGGTGGAACTGGCCTTGGCATCTTGCCTCTTGGACCAAGGACTACACCGAGATATCGTCCAATAAGGCCCATGTGTGGGACTTCTGAAAGGAAGAAGTCGAATGAGTTGGCCATTTTCTTAGCCCTACCCTTTTGGCCACCAAATTCCTCTATTTCTTGAGGTGAGAATACATGAATTCCTGCATCTTTAGCCTTGGTTGCTGCTTCACCAGCAGCGAACATTGCTATCTTCAGTTCCTTTCCACGACCTGAAGGAAGTCTAATTTCTTCCTTGATACGATTGTTTGGGTTTTTCAAGTCGACATCCCTGATAGTGAATGTTATATCGACTGATTCAACGAATTTTCTCTCTGGCGCATTTTCAAGTGCGTCTTTTATTGCCTGAGTTATTTTTTCTTCCATATTACCTCACCCCTGCGGTCTGCGAGGTTTTATCCTCTTCCGCGGTCCGTGATTTGTTCAATTAAAGCGCTCGTCCCAATCTCCTTTACTGATTATGGCAAGCGCCTCATTTGCCCAATGACCGTCGATCTTGACACGCATCGACACACATGTTCCAATAACTTCGCGTGTTTGTGCTTTCAAGTCCGCACCGGTCAGATGACCTTCGCCGTGCTTCTTCTTGGCAACTTCCATTGCCTTTTCCAAAGGTAGGTCTTCGGTCGCAGCTTCCATACTGCCGTTACACTTCTTGACGCCTAGAGCATCTCTAATTAGATGCGATGTCCAAGGTTTCGGCATTATTTCAACTCCATGCTCACATACGTGGGCATCTTGCCGACTAAACCCCCCTATATAATCGCGCCGCGTCGAATCTGTGAAACAAAAATCGCAGACTTTAGCATTTAACTGGAATACAAGGTTATTCGTTAGACATTAAATTTTGAAAATTGCCATGCAGCAATCCACTTAATGCGAGAATGCCCCACAGAACCAATGGTGGAATGAGTAGTGTTTCAAATCCTTCCATTAATATCCATATCACAAACATAACCCAGACCGGTCCAGCAATGGCAGTTGCCAATCTTGCCTGAATTTCCTTGGTAAAAGTGAATGCAATGAATATCATTGGGAGGATCATTGATACAATTCGCCAAACGGCGTATTCAACTTCTGTTTCTTCCATGTTGATTCCTTTATCGCTCAACACAGGAAGAATAGTAGCCAAAGTATGTCCAAAAGCAACAATAAGAAGCCAAATTTTAGGGTTCAGTATTTTCTTTAACTGTTCCATCTAAATCACCCTCTAATCCTTAAATCCAACCAGACTCTAGAAGGCCTGTCAATGCAACTAGGCCCCAGAGAATCAAAGGGGGTGCATTTTCCTTCCAAGTCATAACCATAGGTTCTTTTCCAATATCAAATTCTAAGCCCATTGAGCAACAAACTACGAACCAAACCCAAACAGGTCCAGCGATTACCAAGGCAAGTCTCGCCTGTTCCTCTCCGTCTAAACAAAANCCTGCATAGAGCATTGTAATGGTTGTCAGCAACGTAAATCCAGCCATCATCTTATTGTTGTCTTTTGACCAGTCTGTTGGGATGATAATCCCCACGATAGCATGTACTAACGCGGTAAGAATCAACCAAATCTTTGGATCGAGTATTGTATCCATCATTTCAGGCACCTTCTTCAGTCGAGCCAGGCACTGTGACCTTACCAGACAACATTAGTCCGCCAATGATGATGTGTACTAGTAGTACTACTGGGAATACCATGTTGAACAATCCAGGATTATTGATGATTGGCAAACTCAAGAATAATGTGCCAACTGGCATTAATGCCGGCATAACATAATCCATTGCAGACTCAGGGCGCTTCATCATGAAGGCTACAAGACCAATTAAAACTAGTGATAATCCCCAAGTTACTGGAGACATTGTCCAGACGGTGTTACCTGCATCAAATGTGTTTGATAGAGTGTTTGAACGGTCTGTCTCGTTTTCATAGGCAAATGAGTCATCTACTGCATCAATTTCGCCATCAGCTTCATTGATTACAGCAACGTTGCTACCAAGGCCAAATACGAAAGACGCCATAGTTACAACAATCAAAACACTGGCGACATTGAGTAATTGCTTATTCATGCCACTGGTATTTTCCATCATTTCTGATATCATTAGATACACTCCGCCTAGAACCATCATAGTTCCTAGCATTGCTGCGATAAGTAGTGGCATCAAGGAATCCATTTCATCGACCAATGATTGCATACCACGCAAACCGATTGCTTCGGATGCTGGCCACATCATGAACGCTCCAACCAAGAATATTGGGCCGAATGTCAAAAAGTAAGGAATTAAATTTCTATCACTCATAATTAGGCCTCCGTTGTTTCTTCATCGTCCTTGTGCATGTAGCCTGATACTCCAAGAGTGATTACCAGTGCCATCATTATCAAAGGAATTATGGTCGCTGCACCGCCAGCCGTTCCGTAATCGTGACGTTGAGTCATAAAGCCCATTCCACCACCAATGACAACAACAATTCCAGCAGAAGCAGTCATTGCCATTTGTGAAAGAGCCTTGCCTTTAACAAATACTCCTGTTGCAATTGCCATTACTCCTAGCGGAATCAAGTGAAGACCCCACATTTCTTCATAAGCGGCTTCATTACCCATTATGTTGTCTTCGCCCCATGCATCTTCTGCGACAGTTTCTGCGCCGGCTATATTGCCTAAAGCTGCTAAAATCACAATCACGCCTAAACCAATCATCCATCCTTTTGGATTTAGAATTTCTTTTACTTCCATACCTAGTTCGCCTTAGAACATTGGTATAAGGTTTACACAATATTACGTACTAAAAATAACTAGTTTGAAATGAAATCAAATTATTCGATTCTCTCAATAACTCTTACGTGGTCACCACGCATGTTGACCGTCATTGGAATCAATTGTTCATATAATTCCATGCTGACTTCTTCCTTGGATTCTGCAACGCTTGTGATTCTTGCTTTCTCGCCCTTGAATGCGCCTGTAACAATTTCTACAATACATCCTACTTCGATTCCTGCTGTTACAGCCTTTGGTTCCAAGTATGGCAAAATATCAGCAAGAGGTGCTTCACCTGGCAATACTGTCTTAGCATTCTTCAAAGGGGTTTGATTTAGACCTCTGCGAGCCGCTGGGTCTCGGCCACCAGAGCGACCAATCAACTTCTCGACATGGTGAAGGGCGCTTGATTCTATGAATAGATATCCGCGCATGCCTGTTGGGTGAAGAATGGACATTATATCTCCTTGAAGAGCGGTTAGAGAACCACTGCCGTGTAATCTAGCATACATTTCATCAGCAACTCTTTGTTCAGAGCCAATGGCTGTTTTTACGATGTAAAGAAATGATCCTACCGAACCATACATTTCACGGAATAAAGAATGGGCATTCTCCATATCGATGTTAGAGAAAATACAATTGTACTTTTGTAATTCACCAGGGTCAATCCATTGATGTTCACTGTACCTTCCAGAAACTTCAACCTCATCAGAAGAAGATACTACAAGAATTGGCATTACATCAACTAATGAACGGCCCATATCGATTCCACGCTCAGGACCAGTGCTGTGATAATGCAAAGACTCTACAGGCAAGCCAGTTGATTCCGCTACTCTAGCGAGTACTTCTTCAGGAGTATCAGCAACGCCCCAAACACCATCCCATAGAGCAGGAAAATCTCCATCGGATTTGTTTCTACGCATTAACAATAATTTCTCTTCATGGCGAACAAACGCAACAAATGCTTCAGTCATAATAATCACTCTTATCCAAATCAGTTACCAATACCGATTACATCGTGTATTAGCCAAGGGAAGAAGTTGTCCATAAGGACCAACAATCCAAACCCAATCGCACCTAAGACAAACAAGCCAATACCACAAATGATACTTGTTTGTTTGAATTCTTGTGGCGAAGGTTTACGGGCCATGCGAATAATCCTAGCCCAAGAACCTCTTGAGATTCTTCTAAATTGGGACTCTATCCAGTCTTGGCGGTCCTGAACTTTGTCTTCAAAAGAACGCTTTTCTGATGTTTCACTCGACATGGTATAACCTCGGGCTTGTCATCCCAAATATCCACCCAATATAACCGCGTCGGATAGAATGTCCATCTATTTTTCATCTTATTTTGTCTTACCTATCACTGCGAGAGTTCATGTGGGAGTGCCTTAGAAGCCAACATGATGGCGCAAAAAGACCCGTACTCCGTTTTGGGTGTCAGCAAGGGCGCCAGCGATGGTGAAATCAAGCGAGCATTTCGCAAGAAGGCGAGGCAATTTCACCCAGATAGAAATGCAGATGATAGCCTTGCAGAAGCTAAATTCAAAGAAGTTCAATCCGCTTATGATAAAATCGGAGATGCTGAATCACGCCGAGAGTTCGACCAAAAGCAACAGATGGCCAATATGTTTGGTGGCGGAAGGAGAGGGGGTTCACCATTTGGAGGAATGGGTGGAGGACAAGGTTTTGAAGATGTAATTGGGCAAATGTTCGGTGGCGGAAGGAGAGGTGGTTCACCATTTGGAGGAATGGGCGGAGGCAATCAAAGAAGCAGGCCACAGCCAAGGCAAAAGGGCAGTGATATCACTGTTGGATTGGATGTTTCTATGGCCGAAGCAACCGAAGGCGGTACTTTTTCATTCACTTTCAAGAGATTGAAACCTAATTCTCTGGGCAATTTAGAAGCAAAATCAGTGACTCTGAAAACCAACCTTGATGCTGGAGTTAAGCACGGCGCAATCAAGAGATTGAAAGGCCAAGGTAACGACCACCCCGAAGGGGATTCTGGAGATGTCCTGCTAACGGTACGCATCGATGCGGGTGAAAATCGAAGTTGGGATGGGGACGTTCTTGTTCAACAGGTCCAGATTCCTTACAGTGCCATGATGCTTGGTGGTAAAGTCAAAGTCACACTCCCTTCTGGCAAAGAAGGTTTACTAAAAATTGCACCTAACTCTCAGATAGGTGATAGAAGAAGGATGAGCAAGGCTGGTTATCTGGGCGGAGATTTAGATTTAGAATTTACTATTANAGAATTTGATGAACTTAACGAACAACAAAAAGATGCCCTTGAACAGTTGAGANAATCTGGCCTTTGAGTGGTGAGTAGCATGGGTAATAAAAAGCGTTCAAAGGGGCATAACAAGCGCAAGGGCCCTCAATTGTCCGATAGTGAAAGGCTATGGAAACGACTNAATTCNCTTTTNGGAAATAATGAACAGTTGTGGCAACAAGAGTGGGACTTACAGACTCTGGCCGATTTCATTATTGAAAAAGAAAAATTATCGCTCCGATTCTCAAGAGAGCCAAAAGCTGAAAGGAAATTTAGGGCAGAATTAAGCAATACGCTGACAGAAGCCCGTAAAGATAAGCAATATTTTGTTGTAGAGAAAAGTCGTAAACTAACAGTACGCTCAAAAATAGTCATTGAAGAGATCAAAAATAATGTGGAACTTTGGCGAGCATTCTTCTCTAAGTATACAGGAAAGGTCAGTGGTATCGCTGCTGGCCCCCCTATCTTAGATNCTGGTAAAGATGAGGAAACCTATCGTCTNATCGAGGAAACATGGCTTTCAATTCTCAATGGAACTAAGCCTCCTGAAGAATTATCTTTACTTGAAAATGAAAACCTAAAAAATTGGGGTAGTTTCGATTTGGTTCGAGAGATAAATAAATTNGCATCAAAAAGAACTGGTTTTAGATTTCAAGAAGATGAACCTAGTATCGCCCTACTNCTTCTACAAAATAGAGTACTATCGCCGATTGAATTACTTCAGACTCGATTACAAAAAAGAAGGAAAGACAACAGAAATCCATTCCCAGAAACATATGATGCCACATTGTGTGAACTGGCTGAACAATTATCTGAAGTTGATGGAGATAAGGAAGTTGCAAAGGGTAGAACTGATTTGAGGCACCTCCCTTTGGTTACAATCGACCCGCATGATGCCAAAGATTTCGATGATGCCGTTTGTTTAATCGATGATGGTGAAAAAACCGTTCTTTGGGTCGCTATTGCTGATGTTGCAAACTATGTTAAAAATTCAACCAGACTAGATTCAACGGCACGTGCCAGAGCGACTTCTGTCTATTTACCACATGCAGTATTGCCTATGCTACCGCCTAAATTGGCTGATGATTTATGTTCATTAAGAGCTGATGTTGACCGTTTGGCTATGGTGATTTCAATGACTATTGAAGATGCCGAAATTATTGAAACTAAAGCCTATGAAGCAGTGATTAGAGTAACACAAAATTTGGCCTATGAAGATGCTTTAGATAATCCTGAATTCGAAGAAATGTTCAAACTTGCTTCGATTTGGCAAGAACGAGAAATTCGTTTGAATATACATAATGCTGAAATGCGACCCAGGATCAATGATGGAAATATCATTAGTGTCGAAGTAAAATGGCCAAATGAAGCAACCAAAATGATTGAATCTTTCATGGTTGCAACAAATTCTGCAGTTGGGCATTTGCTTGGCAGCAAAGGTGCACCACTACCGTGGCGTTGCCACACTCCGCCTGATGGAGTGGAAGTAAAATCTCTAAATGCCAAATTATCCGCATTAGGCGTCGATATTGAATTGCCAATGCCAAGCACAAAAACTCACGGCCAGACCGATTCTGAGGAATTATCCAACCTCCTGGGGTCTTGGGCACAATCCACAGGCGGAGGCGTTGATATAGAAATGCCCTCACCCTCTAAAGAAGAGTCAAATGATACACCACAATATCTTGCCAATGTCCTTGACCCAGAAGCCCGCCAAGGAATTTTAGATGCTTTGATGGTGGCTCAAGAAAAGGCCTCGAAACTAGACCCTACTATCCGAAGAATAGTTGACCAAGGCCTGTTTCAATTGATGCAAAGAGCGAACTATTCTAGTGAAAATTTAGGACATTTCGGACTTAATTTAGATGCATATGTACATTTCACCAGTCCGATAAGAAGATACCCTGACCTAATAGTTCATCGTCAATTGAAATCNTTTTTGANANGNGAAGAATGGCAGCATGATGAACAAGAGGTTGAAAAATTATCACTACATTGTGGAGAGCAAGCCTTGATGGCAAAATATCTCGAGTGGGAGTTGGTTGCTAATGTATACCATATGCATCTGCTACGTGGCGGTGAAATCGGCACTGAAACCAATGATGATTCCAAGCCAATTGAACAAAAATCTTGGTCTGCCAGAATTGTAGGTTTGAGAACGCCTTGGGTTTTCCTTGACCTACAAGATGATGGGGCAATTCAAGGCAGAATGCATCTTAGACAATTAGGAAGAAAGCGCCAATTATCCGTAGATGAACATGGATTAAATGTCATCCAATCCGAATCTGATGACTATGAAAATCAAAAACCGGTTGTTAAATTAGGTCAACATTATCCATGTCGCCTACGTGGCGTTGACATATGGAGTGGCTCACTCGACCTTGCCCCTAAGTAAAACGATGTGAATGTCATGGCATTAGAAGAAATCAGGCTTGATATTACTGGTATGTCGTGTTCTGCTTGTGTTGCTTCTGTTGAAAAGATAATTTCAGGGCAAAAGGAAGTTGAGGAAGTCTCTGTGAATTTGGCACTCAACAGGGCTCTAGTAACTATAAACACAAAAAATGTCAATGCTTTAGAAGACCTTGTTGTGGTTTTCAACCAATCTAAGTACAAGGCTAGTATCCATAGTAAAAAAAATTCTAATCCGAAAGATGCGAAAGCAAAACTGAGAATTCAAGGAATAAAGGTTCTAACCGCAGTCATTCTTGCCATTCCGACATTATGGTTGACCATGTTCTCTTCGAGTCTTGGTGACTTCGCATCGTTTGATGCTCGACTCACGCTAGCCATGATTACTACAATTCCTGTTTACTTTTGGTCTGGTTGGTCTTTCCATACCAGTGCATGGTCGTCTTTAGGTCAACGTACAACCAATATGGATGTTCTAATTCACCTTGGTGCTTCTGTTGCCTTTCTATGGTCAATACTAGTTACAATTTCAACTGGAGTCGATGGTTTTCCGGGAGTAATAAGTAATGCTGAACATGTCTTTTTTGATGGTGTCGTATTTATCATTGGGTTTGTATTAATCGGTAATTATCTTGAGGCTTCAGCCAAAATTAAGGCGACTGATGCAATTGATTCACTCATGGAACTAAGGCCAAATAATGCGCGATTAGTACTCGATGAAGGTCGTAAAGATACAGAGACTAAATCTGTAGAGATGATTCCAATAAATTCACTGATAAAGGTTCTAGCAGGAGAGACAATTCCACTCGATGGTTTACTTGAAGATTCAAAAGCCAGCGTTGATGAATCTACTATGACTGGTGAATCATACCCTGTACGGAAATCTAGCGGAGATGAGGCCTTGGCTGGAACAATCGTTCTTGATGGGACTATTTACATTAGAACAACAAAGAATTATGATGATTGCTTACTAAACGGAATCATAGAACTTGTTGAAAGAGCACAAATGAATAAAGCCCCAATACAAAGATTGGTCGATAGAATATCAGAAATATTTGTTCCAATAGTAGTTATTTTAGCAATACTGGCAAGTCTATTTTGGGCCACTATCGGTGGTAATTTAATTGATAATCCGATGAATTCGAATATCGAGTTAGCCTTAATGGTACTGATATCTACTCTGGTTATTGCTTGTCCTTGTGCTTTAGGCCTAGCCACGCCTACGGCTTTGGTTGTTGGTACTGGAGCAGGGGCTAAAAACGGTCTACTGATCAAAGGTATTGAAGCATTAGAAATCTCTCATAAATGTGATACCTTGGTTTTGGATAAAACCGGCACGATTACTTCTGGAAAACCAAGGGTTAGTCATATTGAAATTTTAGATGGAGAAATAAAAGAAATTCTTTCTCTCGCTTCTGCTTTAGAATCAGAATCAAATCATCCTCTTGCATCTGCAATTCATAAATCATGGTCTAATGTGACCTCAGAAAGACCAGAGGTTGAAGATATACGAACTATAGCAGGAATGGGTTTGGTTGGAAAATTAAACGAACAGGTTGTCGCGGTTGGTAATCGTGAACTGCTCGAAGATGTTGGAGTTGACTTTTCTGAAGATATTTCTTCAAAATTAGAAAAATCATCCAGCAAAGGTGTATCGATTGTATTGGTAAGCCAAGGCTCCCGCATCATTGGCTGGATTGAATTAACCGATAGAGTCAGAGAGAGTTCCAAAATCGCTGTCAAAAAGGCTAAACAAATGGGCTTTGAAGTAATAATGTTGACTGGAGACAATCAAAATTCCGCCAACACAATCGCTGAAAAGGTTGGAATTACCAATGTCATTGCTAATGTAAAACCAGACCAAAAGGCAAATCATATTTCTTCTTTGCAAGAAAATGGACATATCGTCGCAATGCTTGGAGATGGCATCAATGATGCTGCTGCATTATCCCAAGCCAATATCGGCTTAGCAATGGGTGCTGGTTCTGATATTGCACTAGATGCTGCTGATTTTGTAATAGTTCGTAACGATCTAATCGATGCGGTTTCATCACTAGACTTAGGTCGAGCAACTATGCGTAGAATAAGAACCAATTTAGCTTGGGCTTTCGTATACAATCTAATTGGAATTCCTTTAGCCATGGGAGTACTTTTACCATTGACTGGAATGTTATTGCCTCCTTCATTTGCGGCTGCTGCAATGGCTCTTTCTTCAGTCAGCGTGGTGGCTAACTCATTGATTCTTAGATGGTGGAGTCCCATCCAAGAATGAGTGTTCTTTGAACTAAGACTGTTTGATTCAATCGCTTAATTCAAATCATAGAGACTACGCCATCGGGTTGCGCGGGGGTCGCCCAGCTTGGTCAACGGCGGTGGGTTTAGGTCCCATTCCTTATNGGTTCGCAGGTTCGAATCCTGCNCCCCGCANCNNNTTTNATNTTGCAAGCAGTTGATTCCGCAGCTTTGGCCTTTGCCTCTCGCTTCTTGCGGTTTTGACGCTTCTTGTACCAAGGATAGACTGGCCATTTGGCTAATCCAGTCCACATTACAAGGAAGATAAATGTGGTTGATACAAATTTATCCACATCGGCCGACCAAGCAGTTTCCATCCAACCATATTCAACGTATGCGATTCGAGAATGGTAGATGACTAAAATTAGGCCTGCAGCCAAATGAATCCATCTCCATATCTTGTTCCAATTTAATTTAGACATATTTGCTGCCTTGAAGGTTGGTTCTTATCTATTTCTCTATAGTTCAAGGTTATTGTATAATTTAGAAGGTTAAGACCTTCTCGCTGGATTGTACCCATTGCGAAC
Organism: Euryarchaeota archaeon TMED132; assembly: GCA_002172355.2. Classification (GTDB taxonomy): domain Archaea; phylum Thermoplasmatota; class Poseidoniia; order Poseidoniales; family Poseidoniaceae; genus MGIIa-L1. The sequence goes on along the minus strand of NHGH02000016.1, from coordinate 4,243 downwards.
ATTCCGCCATAGTCGAAAATTGTGCACCCTCATAGTAAGGTTGGCCTTTGAGTACTCCGCATCTTTGCTGGCAAGTTCCACAGACCTTGACTNGNACTCCNTTNGNAATCANATCNTTNGTCATNGCAACCATGTCNTCAANNCCNTNNGGNGGTGNNATNCCATCTCTTGCNAAATCTACACTATCATTCATCAAAAAGATGCGGACTTCGANGCCATCATTATTCAATTGACGGGCTAATCTTAACGCATTCCATGTTACATCTGTACCGTCATATGGTTGCTGATTGAGAATCAATAGTNTGGCCATAATGCAGGGTAATTAAGACGGTGCTTGAAACATGGGTTCAAAAGTGGAAACAATAGCGAGGATTTAATGGGGTATACTTTTGATAGATTCACTAAGTGGTATGTCCCATACCGAAATCGCATCCATGTGGCCGTTTTCATACTCAGCCTATTGATGATACCCGGTGCGATGACAGCATTGCAACCCATCGATATGGAATCTTATGAAATGGAATCCCCCGAACTTACTGCTCAAGAAATTATCAATGAAGAATTTTCTAATTCAGAAATAATTCTTGGTTTTGTCATGTCGGCAAGGCAGCCTGATTTAGTTCCGCCAATAGAAGATTGGGAGCCTGTACCCCTCTTAGAAGACGGNACNCCTGATTACGCGAATTTAGTTCATGCTACTGAAAAGGTTGATTCTGGTGAAGCCTGGGCAGGTATTTCTGCACCTAAGGGAGGAATCGTAAATTTATCAATTCTTAGAGAAATTGACAATAAAGTAAACATTGTACATGAACATCATCTTTCTCCTGCGATGAAACCGCTCGTAAATGATGTCACAGGCCACCAATACGGCGGNGCTATGTCGCTTTCCGATATCTTTAGAGGTTTCATGAACGATACTTCAATTCTTAGTCANCCAGGNATTAACTCATTTGGAGTTGTTACTCCTGCTCCAACCAATTGGACCGATTGTGGAGAATTAGAGTGTTTGGAATTTGATGATCAAAACCTTACCCAAGATCACATCGATTTGGCTGCTTCTAGAATGGCTAATGCCCCTGAAAATAATTTCTTGCGTTGGCTATCTTTAGACAGAGGATTCTTCCCCGATATCAATTCAAAAATAACTGGTCAAATTGGTGGAGAATTACAACTTGATGGCACTTGGGAAAATGGAGTGACAGGGCTTGGAAGATGGTCTGCTTCATCGACTTGGTTAATCGTTCAATACGACCGAGGAATACTAGAAGAAATGGGTTGGGAAGTAATTTGGAAAGATGCTCATCAAGAGAAGAGTGTTTCCTTGTCTGATGATGGTTTAATCGTTGGCGGATATCGGCTTGCTGATGGAACTTTAGTGGTCCACCCCCCTAGGTATGATGTNGAATTATGTCAAGAACTTCAAAAAGAAAATGGCGGTTGTTCCAGTGAATGGTCATACATGGATTTGGAAGGCGTATTACGCTCTAATGACCATGCCTCTACTACATTGCTCGTAGGGCAAGGTGTGAATGTCGAGGTAAACCGTGAATTACAGGCTAGCGCAGGATTAATTTTACTGATGGGAGTTGTGATTGTTGGATTGCTATATGTTAGTCTAAGAAGATGGTCTGACGTAATTATTGTACTATTTGCATTGGGTGCTGCTTTACTTTGGATGCAAGGTTTAATTGGCCATTTTGCGAATCTAACTTCATGGCTTGGATTCTCGATTATCGCTCGGTCTCAATTCTCAAACCTGCTGCCTATTTTGGTCTTAGCCTTAGGTATTGATGACTCCTTGCATGCCCTACACAGATACAAAGAAGAAAGGAAAAATGGTGCTTCTACCAAAGAGGCAACTGAAACAACGCTAAGTCGTGTTGGAAGAGCAATTATGCTAACATCTCTAACAACAATGGCCGCCTTTGCTGCTAATTTATTCAGCGATATTGCCGCTTTACGTTCCTTTGGCGTCGAGGCTGCTCTTGGTATTCTTTCCGCTTTCCTTCTTACCGGATTGTGGGTGCCACTAATTAGACTAAGTATAGATGAATGGATGGCTAAAAAGAAAAAGAAAAATATCGNAAAATATTCTCCTCATTTAATTCCAGAACACTGGTTGAAAAATCTAACTTCGACTTGTGGAAAAGCAAAACCTGCGCTTATTATTGCGATTATCGCAACCGCTATCACCGTACCAGCAGCTATTGGAATGTCCCAACTGGAAGGGGATTTTGCTGTCGAAGATTTCCTAGATGAGCGTTCTGATTTCGCAATTGGAGTAGAAATTGTTACTGAGAGTTTTAGTGATGAAGGAGAGCCTGCATACCTTCTAATCGAAGGAGATGTTCTAGATCCTGAAGTCTATGCAGCGATTGATGATTTCCGGATTCAAATGGGGATTTTGCCTGACGGAGTTGCCGATAAGATAACTCATTTGCCAAATGGGGACATCGANATTATGGCTTTGGATGAAATGGTATTTGCTGCTCAAGGCTCTTTGGTGCTAAATTCAACGCCATTTGAACAAGCGGGATGGAACACTACTGAAGANGGACATGGAATGAACTGTTCTGATGCAGATAGTGGATTACTAGTTGACACTGACGACAGGGACTGCTTGGCATTCTTCTACGGCTTCTTGTCTCTTTACGGAGTTCCTGGCGCTGGTCCAATTCCTGATATACCTGCTAATATCGTAGAATTATACATTAAGCCTGAAGTCGAATTAGACCCAAGCAAGCCATGGCTCGATATCAACGGNCAACCCGCTCAATATGATAGAATGTTGATTCGATTTGGAATGACTTCACCCGAAGATTTCCCAGGCATGGGNGAAGGTTTAGAAGAACTGTGGAGAGACCTTGNCGTCTTTACCAATCTCTCGACTGGAACCGTTCTAGAAGAGGGTCCTGAAAGTGATGATAAGCCACTCACATGGGTAATGCCAACAGGTAGGCCGATAACTCGTTATGTAGCATCGACTGCTATGCAAGATGAAATGCAATCTTCTTTGGTATTGGGTTCATTATTCGTATTCATCACACTGTCAATTGGNTTCCGTTCTCCAAAGCAAGCCGCGGTNACTCTCATTCCAATCTTATTGGTCGTAGTATGGCTGTATGGGCTTATGAATGCGGCTGGTTCGTCNCTAAACATCGTAACTGTAACTATCGCCACGATATCCTTGGGNGTTGGTATTGACTATTGTATTCACGTCACTGAGAGGTATAGAGAAAGTAGAGAAAAAGGCGAAACCCANCATGAAGCCTTAGTTGCCGTAGGTGGAGCATGTAGTATGGCCTTGATTGGAAGCGCTGCATCAGACTCTGCTGGTTTCCTTGTTATCGCCTTATCTCCGATGGGNTTATTCAGTAATTTTGGCATCTATTCCGCTGCTATGATCTCGTTATCTCTAATCGCCAGTCTAATTCTAACAACCGCTGCCTTAGGATTACTGTCTTCTATCAGAAGTGAAGGGATTTCTACTACTGATGAATNAATCATCACCAATATTAATCTACAATAATGATGTAGAGCGCTTTATGACTGATGGAAAATCNTACTATGATGGTTTAATTCAACAAGGCTATCCTGCAGACCAAGCATTGACTTATACNCANCAATATTATCCTGGTTTTACTGCAATGGCTGCAGCACCAATGCCAATGCCNACTNCGCNACCTGTTCAACCGATGATGCAACAACCNATNCANCAAATGGCTCANCCAATGATGAATANAGCACCTATGGCNGTTGCTCCNATNGGAGAGCCAAAACCAATTATGNCTTGGGCAGCAGTTGGTTGTATTGTANTAGCATTGCTTCTAACCATAATGGGNCAATTNGGNAATTCTTGGCAGGTGTCCAGTGAAGATGATTNAATTTCCTTAGGATTAAGAAATATTNNTNTCGATTGTTCNGAACAACAANATGAANNNTCCTGTATNTCAGCATNNCNTACATATTATTNGCTGANGATATGGAAAAAGCNGCAGNGGAAACTCCTCCNAGTGACCCAGTNNTAAAGGGTGATATCGAAAACTTTTGTGANAACACGTATAGTATGATACTCAATGTCGCAACACAACTCAATAATGATTCGCTTAGAACAGAGGCAGGTGAAGATCGTGAAACATGTCTAAAAAATGATTCTGCTGGCGGAATTTCTGGTATGATTCTTTGGATTGGGATTATCGGCTCTCTAGCTGCTACTGTCATGTTGGTAATGTCAATGCTTGGG
>NHGH02000043.1 GCA_002172355.2 Euryarchaeota archaeon TMED132 | reverse complement strand
TGTAACATAGGTTACATTCTCAATGTTTTCGTCATTAAGTGCTAAGACATCGATTACTTCATCGCCGTCCATGTCAGCTACGCTTATCGCTTGTGAAGTCACAGTTTGCATGTTTACAACATGTTCACCTGGGCCTGGTGTTGTACTGAAAGTATAAGTCAGAGGGAAACTGTTAGTATTACAATTGAATTCAACGATTGAAACGTTGTCATCATGACCTGGATTGGTTACTTGACCTGTACTGTAATCTAATCCTTCGCTACGTAGAAGCCACATATCGTTATCAAAACATTGACCGCCTCCGCCTAATCCTCCACCTACTTGGGATTCGCCCCAATCTCCTGAAGTGAAAGCTCGGTAGGTGTTCAATTGTGCAGAACCTAAGTTGGTTACTATTCCTTGAGTGCTGGAACTAATTGGACCCAAATATGAAACCACTCTTTGAGTGGTAATATCTGCTTGTAAGTCAAGAATCATAACGTCGTCATTTCCATCTTTGTTAAGATCGCTGACTTCTAAGTCCCATGCCCAGAAATGAGTGAAACGGGCACCAATATCCCATGTTTTCTCATTACATCCGCCATTTTCAATAATTGTTACGTTACCTGGTTGGCCATCTGGCGCACCGTTATCATCGGTTCTAAATGGATTGTTTCTTTGGAAGATTACAATATCTATTGCGCCGTCACCGGTGAATTCTCCAACTTCGATAAACTGAACGTTGGAAAACTCATCCCAATCAGCATTTCGACTTTGGTTTGCAGATACCCAAATATCTTGACGCTCACTGAAATCACCATTACCGTCATTCCAAAGAATGGTAATCGTGTGAGTACCATCTGTAGCAACAGCAATATCATTATTGCCGTCACAATTAAAATCGCCTATGGCGACATCGTGTGGGTCACGGTTTGTGGTATACGACCTTGCTTGAGATGCACTAGCAGTTGATGCAATTGCAGCTGTTGTCGATAAAATCATCAGCATACATAGAAACATGCTTCGGGCGCGGGCTTTGAAGAGATTGCTTTGGTTAAACATCATCATCACTCTCCATGCCAAGTTTACTTGCACTTTAATTCCTTTGCTCTTAGGTTCAAGGCAAAATATTGTAATAAAGCCTCAGTGATGCGATTTGAATAATTAAAATAATAATTGTCCAAAATCCGAAAAAATGACTATTTCAAGTTATATTTTTCCAATTAACCATCTTGGAGATGGGCCCCAAGCAATGGCGTCAGGACCGTGTACTTTTACCAACTTTCCTGCAGAAAATAATGAATCTAACCAAACTTCCAAGGCTGAACCTTCTCTATTACCCAATTTCTTACTTGCTATTTCCTCGATGTCTTGAGTTCTTAGAGCCGTAGCACCATACTCCCTGACGACTACAGTCAACAGTTCTCGAAGCCATGCTTCTGCCATAGGGTCTACGCTCATTGGCCCTTGGACCGGNCGAGGGGTATCCATATTAGAGAAAATCTCCATCAATTCGATGGTGTCTGGNCGGATCGGNTTTTCAATACCGAGTATGCGCAATTCTTTACTCAAATCTAACTGTCCAATTGGGCGTCTAACCACTGGAATTCTACTCGGGTCCGGAGTTGGCCCCATATCAGAAGGTTTGTCTCCCAATGGCTCTTCTTCGACCGAGATATTTGGTTTCGATTTAGTCTTAGGAGTACGGCCTGGTTTTGTTTCGGTCGAATCTTGCCCATATGGCATAGTCCAACCCAAACCGGTCAATCCCAACTCCTCAACTTTTTGACTTACCCATTCAGATTCGCCCCTAATTAGAATATTTGTGTCTTGTTCATCCGACCTAAATCGGTATTGAACAAAGCCACTAAGTTCCGCCATAAAGCGTGGTAAAGACTCTTTGACTTCAAGGTGACGATTAATCATTGAGCAAGTTGCCTTAGGACAGTATGTAGAATTCCACCATTACGGTAATATTCAACCTCTACTGGAGTGTCTAGGCGTACTTGGGCTTCAAACTCGATTGTGGTTCCATCGCTACGAGTTGCCGTAACTGCAATCATTTCTAACGGCTTTACATCATCAGTAACTGGAATAGAAAATAATTCAGTGCCGTCCAAACCTAGTGATTCATGAGATTCACCCTCTTTGAAAGTCATCGGCAGTACGCCCATTCCAACTAGATTGGAACGATGAATTCTTTCAAAGGAAGTCGCGATAACAGCTTGCACTCCAAGTAAATATGTACCTTTAGCAGCCCAATCTCTTGAAGAACCTGTTCCGTACTGAGAACCTGCAAGAACTACTTTAGCACCTGAATAGGCTTGAGCGGCCTCGAATACCGATGTCACCTCTCCACTCTCGGGATGTAAAGCATAGCCGCCTTCGGTTCCTGGTGCCATTTGATTTCTAATTCTTACATTTGCAAAGGTTCCCCTCATCATAATTTCATGATTGCCCCTTCTACTCCCAAAGGAGTTGAAATCGCCTTTTTCAACACCCCTCTCGATCAACCATTTACCAGCGGGACCATCCTTAGGGAATGAGCCCGCAGGAGAAATGTGGTCGGTCGTAATAGAATCTCCAAGTTTGAGTAAAACTCTTGCATCTTTGATACTTGATATCGGCTCTGGTTCTGCCGATAAACCGGAGAAGAATGTAGGTAATCGGATATATGTTGAATCATCTTGCCAAGGATATAATGGACTTGCTTCAGAAGGTATTGTATCCCACCTAGGCTCATTCATAGCATCTGAATATCTCTGTCTAAACATATCAGGAGTAATTACCGATAATTCCTCTTGGATTTCTTCATCGGATGGCCAAATATCACTTAGCATAACTGCTGAACCATCGGTGGAGAATCCTAGCGGCTCGGTATCTAGGTCAATTTCTAAATTCCCTGCTATCGCATATGCGACAACTAAAGGTGGACTTGCTAGATATGATGCCTTGACTTTACTATGAACTCTACCTTCGAAGTTTCTATTTCCTGANATNACNGANCCTACAATCAATCCTGCCTCATCTATTGCTCCATCNATTTCTTCTGGTAGTGGNCCNGAATTACCAATNCANGTAGTNCAACCATATCCTACTACATTGAATCCCATTGCATTGAGGTCNTCTTGCAGNCCTGTAGCCTTGTAATATTCGGTAACTACTCTGCTNCCTGGAGCTAATGANGTCTTGACCCAAGGTTTCACTGTTAGCCCCTTAGCNCTAGCATTTCTNGCCAATAATCCTGCAGATANCATNACNCCNGGATTAGAAGTATTTGTACAAGAAGTGATNGCTGCAATNACTACATCNCCATGATTNAANTCATACTTTTGACCATCNGATTCNACTATTGCACTATTTGACAAATNNTCCTGNTTTAATCCATGGCCATGNTGNCCNANAGGNGATGTCAANGATTCGATGAAATGGTTTTTCATATCAGATAAATCGACTCTNTCTTGTGGNCTCTTTGGACCTGCAAGTGCTGGTTTGACAGNAGNTAAATCNANTTCTAATAATGCNGAATAAGATTTCTCNTCATTNTCNGANGAGTACCAAATNCCTTGNGCTTTACTGTAAGCCTCCACACCTAGTACATGTGATTCATCACGTCCTGTTAATCTAAGGTACTCTAAGGTCCTCTCATCTATTGGGAAGAAACCGCAAGTAGCGCCATATTCGGGCGCCATATTCGCTATTGTTGCGCGGTCTGCCAAGGATAAAGCGGCCATTCCTTGCCCGAAGAATTCTACAAATTTACTTACAACGCCGTGTTCACGAAGAATTTCTACAATCCTAAGCGTCATGTCTGTCGCAGTAACTCCTGGATTTAATTGGCCAGTTAATCTAACTCCTACGACATCAGGAGCAAGCATGTAAATCGGTTGACCAAGCATAACAGCCTCGGCTTCTATACCTCCAACACCCCAGCCTAGAACTCCTAAACCATTGATCATAGTTGTGTGTGAATCTGTTCCAACCAATGTATCTGCCAACCAAATTCCGTTCTCTTGACGCGAAACACTAGCTAAAAATTCTAAATTGACTTGGTGGACAATACCTCTTGACGGAGGAACTGCTTGGAAATCTTTTAGAGATTTTTGCCCCCATTTTAGGAATGTATATCTTTCCATATTGCGATGATATTCAATGTCTAAGTTCAATTCAAGTGCATCGCTGTGAGAACCGGACACATCAACTTGTACAGAATGGTCAATGACAAGATCGACTGGAACCTGGGGATTGACTTTTTCTGGGTCACCACCCATTTCAACCATAGCATCTCTAAGTGCAGCAAGGTCGACTACTGCTGGAACGCCAGTGAAATCTTGCAAGATTACTCTAGATGGCCTAAATGGTATCTCTCCTCGCTCACCGTCAGGTTGCCAATTAGCGATGTTTCTAATATCCTTTTCACTAACCAAAAAGCCATCATTGCCACGTAAGGCACCTTCTAATAGAATCCTAATAGAGTAAGGCAGTTTACTTGTATCAATTCCATTTTCATCGAGACCTTCGAGGGAAAAATAATGCCCACCAACCGATAATTCTCTTTTTGCATTAAACGGGTCTAAAGTCGCCATGAATTAGGCGAGTTGTCGCATGTCTATGAATAAAACCCTTGAGTAAATTCTGGCTTCACCAGAATTTCCACCAAGAATCATCATCCAAATTAGTAGTCACGCTTTCTAGGACAACGTCTTGTGGGGTTTTGTCATTTNGACANNTNTGAGTNTCACAAAGANNAGTNATNGNATCNATNTGCTCAAANCCACTTGTGACTTCNCCAAATACGGTGTGAACTCCATCCAAGTGAGGAGTTCCTGGCGAGCCATCTTGGCCGACTGCATCAGGGTCAACAATGAAAAATTGTGAACCACCGGTATGAGCCGCAGAAGTCTTGGCCATGGATAGTGAGTAAGGTTCGTGAGTNCGGCCATTATCTGCTTCATCTGGCACTGTATAGGACCTCATAAGACAATCACCCGCAGAATCTGCTTCTTGACCATCACAATAGCCAAAGAATTTACCAGCATGTCCNCCAGTACCATCGCCGTTTGTGAAATCCCCACCTTGCATCATGAAGTTAGAAATAATTCGGTGGAATACAGTACCATCATAATCTCCATTTTCAGCCAAAATACCGAAATTTTCAACATGTATTGGAGCATCATCTGCGTATAGTTCTACTACGACAACNCCGGTACTTTGTGTTCCGTCAGNGTTGGTCCAAGATAGTTCTAGTGTCGCCTCTGTTGCNANATTNGAAGATGANNNGGANGCNNCCTTNATTANNANTANNGCNATAACTATTGAGGCGCAAAGCGCAACAATACCAGCAAGAGTTGGAGTTCCATCATTGACAAGCCTTGGGATAGTAGTTTCTTTAATCCCCTTATCCTGCATTTCATTTAAGATTGAATTATAGGAATTATTTGCTTTTTTATCTCTNGGGTCTTTTTTGACCGCATCTCTAAGTAAAGAAGATGCTCTGCGATATTCTGATTTTGACGAACCTTTGGCGGCAATTGCCCATGTTGCTTCGCCCGCAATTCTAAGAGTAGTAGCCTTATCACCATCAGGGTCAACCTCACGAAGAATCTTCAATGCTTCATCTGCATTTCCTTTGGCTAATACCTTCTCNGATTTAGTCCATGCATCTCTTAACTTTTCATCGGCCATGACATTGCGAGAACCATTTCAGTTTTGAGTTTCACTATCGACAATTAGATGTTTTTGACATTGAAATGAATCAACATGTTCAAAGGGTGTATGCGGAACGCGAAGTACATAGGGGCGCAATACGCACCAACTAACCTCTAGGAGAAAAACACAATGGAAGCCATTGCCAATGATTTCACCATCAATATAGCCACTGCAAACGGAACAGGTTCACAATCTGCAAACTTAATTTTACTTCAGTCAATTTTCGACATGGGAGTTCCTGCGAGTGGAAAAAATCTTTTCCCATCAAATATTTCTGGATTACCAACTTGGTATATCGTTAGGTTGTCAGACATGGGATATCAAGCACCAGGAGATAGAACTCACATCCAAGTACTGGTCAATCCAGCTACATGGGATGAGGATTTAGCAGCCTTAGAACCCGGAAGCGTCGTCATATGGAATGAAAATGCAAAGAAAGAAATGACTCGTGAGGACGTTGTTTCTTATCCAATACCTATGTCTGCATTAGCAAGAAAAATAAATCCTAAAATCGCTAAACTCGTTACAAATATTATTTATGTTGGCGCTATAGCAGAAATACTAGGAATTGATCAACAAGTTTTAGAAGAATCTGTAGCAAAACAATTCAAAGGCAAAGATACTGCCATTGAGTTGAATATTACCGCCCTTGGACTTGGTAGAGATTACTTCAAGGACAACCTAGAAAAGAAAGACCCTTACACAATCGAAGCACGTAAAAGAGACAAGAAGCAGTTCTTTATCGACGGAAATGAAGCGGTTGCCTTGGGTTCACATTTTGGTGGAGTCCAAATGTTAGCATGGTATCCAATTACTCCATCTTCATCAATCGCTGAAGGAATCATTGGCTGGACGCCTAAACTTCGAACCGATGATGAAGGTTCAACCACTTGTTCAGTCATTCAAGCAGAAGATGAACTTGCTGCTGCTGGTATGGTAATGGGCGCAGGATGGGCAGGCGGAAGAGGAATGACCGCAACTTCAGGACCTGGTATTTCTTTGATGCAAGAATTCATTGGACTTGGATACTTTGCTGAAATACCATCTGTATTTTGGGATGTTACCAGAGTTGGGCCATCAACAGGACTCCCAACACGTACTCAACAATCCGACATTGCTATGCTATACGAAGGAAGTCATGGAGATACCCAACACATTGTACTAATTCCAGGAACTGTCGAAGAGTGTTTTGAATTCGGTTGGAGAATCTTTGATTATGCCGAAAGATACCAAACACCTGTATTTGGCATGAGCGACCTTGATTTAGGAATGAATAGATGGGCTTGTGAAGGATTTGAATATCCTAGTGAACCAATGGACAGAGGAAAAGTCGTAAGAGACCAGAAAACATTTGATGCATTCGAAGACTTTGGCAGATATCTCGATGTTGATGGCGATGGAATTCCATACAGAACACTACCAGGCTCCGGAATGGCGCCTATTCTTTACCGAGGAACTGGACACAACACAAAGGGTGTTTATTCCGAGAAGCCTGAAGATTATCTAGCACTTATGACTCGATTAAAGAATAAAATCGATGGTGCAAGAGACAATCTACCTGCTCCAATCTTGAGAGAAGAAGAAGAGTGTGAGATTGGAATTGTATACCTTGGAAGCATGGAAAACACAATCCAAGAAATAGATGACTTACTGGAAGCGACTGGACTTAAGGTAAGTCAATGTCGAATTCGAGCACTTCCTGCACATAGTGAAATTGTCAATTTTGTTGAAAGACATGAACACACAATTATTCTTGAAATAAACAGAGATGGACAACTATACGGAATACTACGTAAAGAATTACCAAACCATCTTGTATCTCGTGTTCATTCTGTCGCATACAGCGATGGGATGCCGCCACGTGCCAGAATCTATTCAGATAGAATTCTTGCTAAACTCGAAGAGGTGAAACAATGAGCGAAAAATCAGAACGACCTGCAAGAGCAGTAAAACTCAATGTAATCAATGAGCCTAAAGATAGTTACACAGGCGGGAAATCTTCACTGTGCCCTGGTTGTGGACACGATCAAATCTCTAATGTCATCATTAGCGCTGCTTGGGAAAGTGGAATTGAGCCTCATCGAATTGCAAAAATGTCAGGAATTGGTTGCTCATCAAAAACCCCAGCATACTATCTTGGTAAATCGCACGGATTTAACACGGTTCATGGAAGAATGCCATCGGTTACCACAGGCGCATATGCTGTCAACAAGGATTTACTGTACATTGGAGTTTCTGGGGACGGTGATTCTGCATCGATTGGAATAGGACAACTTATCCACGCAATTAGAAGAAATATGGACATGGTTTACATTATTGAAAACAATGGTGTATATGGTTTAACAAAGGGCCAGTATTCTGCTACTGCTGATATCGGTTCTAAGAAAAAGAAAGGTCCAATCAATAAAACACAGCCTATTGATTTGTGCGCTCTAGCAATCAATCTTGGTTGTACTTTTGTTGCTCGCTCTTTCTCTGGTTCCAAGAAGCAGTTAAACTCTCTAATCAAGGCTGCTATGTCGCACAAGGGTTTCGCTCTTATCGATGTCATCAGCCCATGTGTTACTTTCAACAACAATGATGAATCTATGAAATCATACGGGTATGTAAAGGAAAATGAAATTACCCTACATATGGCTGATTACATTCCTCACTTCAATCCAATCACTGAAGTCGAAGTTCCTGAAGGGCATTATAGAGACATCACGTTGCATGACGGCTCCACAATAAGATTGGAAACTATTTCAGAAGAGCATGACCCTGCAAATGCAGTAGCGGCACTAACCGCACTCCACAATGCAGAAGCAGATGCAAAGCACGTTACTGGTCTGTTGTACTTTGACAACACTAAAGCTTCACTCGCTGAAGACCTAGGATTGGTTGAGACTCCTCTCATCGATATTGCTGATGAAACTCTAAGACCGACTAAAAGTGTATTAGATGAGATAAACTCTGCATTTATGGGATAATTTGGGTTTTTTACCCAATGTCCAATAAAGGAGTACCGATTGAATTAATCCATGGAGCCGGCTATTTTAGCCATCATTAGCGTAGTTGCAGGTAGTGCATCTGTAATTACGTATCGCTTCATTAAACGTCGAAATCAAAGATTACTCCGTGAAGCGTTAAGGAAAAAATATGCTCCCGACTTACCGGGATTGAAAAATCATGATACGACTACAGTTGTTCACTCTGAAACTGAAAAAATAGGCGGTTCGGTTGATAAAAAGGACGAAATTCCTCCCGTTGTTCGAACTAAGCAAATTGAAGAGTTGACTGAAAAAGACTACAATGACTGGGAAACTCGCGACGATTCAAGAAATGAAAACATCGTAGAACTTAGATTGATTCTAGAAGAATTACTTGATGAAATGCCGCCAAGTGATGAGGAATTTGATGATGATGAACGAATAATGGAACTTGGTGTTCGAGAAACTTGGATAGAAGAAAATGATGAAGAGTTGGAAGAGCACGCTACATTTGTAGAAAGAGAAAATGTTGGTTCCGGAATAATTGTAGAAGATTCCCCTCCCGAAAACGATGACTTAGATCATCGCCTTGAACGCGAAGGTGGAAAGAGTGGTTCGGTACAAGTTTCTCTAGCATGGGATGATTACAACGATCTCGACTTACACCTTTTCTGTCCGTCTGGAGAACGAATTTATTTCAATAACCGAAATAGTGAATGTGGTGGAGAATTAGATGTTGATATGAATGTAAAGCCGGTTAGTAAAACTCCAGTAGAAAATGTAGTTTGGACATCTAATCCGCCAAAGGGTGCTTACAAAGTTGGAGTTCACTTCTACAAACATCATAGAAAGAGAAAGACAAAGAAATCTTGTAAATTTAGAGTAAGAGTCTCCCTATACGGTAAAATCCAAGAATATTCCGGGGTAATTAAGTACGGAAATGCTATGCAAATGGTAACTGGTTTCACGATTGGCAATCAAGACGAACTTTCTAAGAAATACCAAAATCACGCATTATGAAGGTAGTCCCTCTCGGATTTGAACCGAGGTCGGGGGAACCAGAATCCTCCATGATGGACCGCTACACTAAGGGACTATGACTACCGCTTGGGCATCTTGTTCTTGAAATAAACGGTATTGATGACGAGTGACTAATTTTATATGTAAAAACTTAGTGTAATGTTCATGAACAAGAAGTTCGCTATAGTAATGGCACTTTTCATGGCCCTAGCTGGTTGTACGGAAAGTATTGAAGAAGAAATAAGTGACCTCATCGTCATCCCTGGATGTAATGATGATACTGCTATGAATTATGATGAAAATGCAACCAACTCGGATGCATGTTTGACTGAACTTGCACTTGAGCAAGCAATCATGAATTTTATGACTACAATGGAACAATTCCCTAATGACGCTAACAGTTCGATGGGCATTACTGTAATTAGTACAAGTTCTGATGGAATGTCAGCAAGTACTGAAATGGTGTTTACTCCTAATGGAGCTGCTATATTCACATCAATGAGTGGAGAAATGGATATTGGAGGCATAATGATGCCTCTAAGTTTCATGTCGGAACAAACTGTCATTCCTAACCCTGATGGAACAGATACTACTGTTATCCACATGGTATACAATGATGTATCCCAAGAATTCACCATGGATAACGCAGTACCTTGGAACGTTGTTGTCGCTGATATGATGGCTGATGACGACGATCATGATGATGACATGGACGGCGACCACGGTGATGATGGCCATGGAGATGAGATGGTTTGTTATGACATGAGCACACACACAGTTGATGACTCTTATGATAATCAAGCAGACTGTGAATCTGCTGAACTAATGTGGACTGCTGCAAGCGGTGGCCCTGGTGGCCATGATGGCGACAGTGATGATGACATGGACATGGAAGACATGGGCATGAGTGCACCTGAATCGCCAGACGCTGACGAAATTTTAGATGGCTTTGATGTTACAAATTCAACCTATGCTATGAGTCTATCAACTACATCGGGATATTCATTCACTGCTTCTATGGAAGAGACCTACTATGACGAAGATGGTAATGAATCCACCATGACATCCACTTTTACATTTGTATTGGATTCAACATTCAAAGTAACTTCCATTTCAGCAACTAATGATATGGAATCGATGACTGTTACATTATTATCCGATGCAGAAATTGCAGGTTATTTTGATGCTGATTGGAGTTCACTCTCTACTGAAGCCCTACCATTCTCGGTTATGCCAATGGATGGAGGACATGACGACCACGGTGATGACGATGACCATGATGACCACGGCGACGATGACCATGATGACCACGGAGATGAGATGGTTTGTTATGACATGAGCACACATACAGTTGATGACTCTTATGATAATCAAGCAGACTGTGAAGCTGCTGGACTAATGTGGACTGCTGCAAGCGGTGGCCCTGGTGGACATGATGGCCACAGTGATGATGACATGCCTTCTGAAGGAGATATGTTTGAAATGGGTGACGTAAATGATGATGGTTTCATTAATATGAGCGAAATGGAAGATTTATTCTCTGGCGACCATGATGACCATGACGACGATACTGAACCTCCAACACCAGAAGAAGCAATGGAAAATGATACCGATAGTTCCGGAGGAATCAGTTGGTCTGAATTCTATGATGCATGGGAAGTCTCAAACGCTGAAGATGTTGCAGATGGTGAAGAAAACATGTCGATGGTAGATGACCCTGTTTTGGAATCTGACTTACATCAAGCATTCAATGACTCNGACATTGATGGTGACGGAGAACTAAATCTAACTGAACTTCAAACATTCATTGATGAATTAGAACACATGTTCGGTAGCGATGATGATGACCATGACGAAAGAACCTTCCACTGTAGTTCTACTATTGGTGGAACTCCTGACACAGAAATTCCATTCTCTCAAGTAAATGATGGCACAGAAGACTGTGGCGATGGTTCTGATGAACCTCAAGACACTGACGGCGATGGTACTGTAGACAATTGGTTTGACTGTATGGATGGTTCAAATGTCTCTATGGAACTGGTTAATGATGGAAATGATGACTGCCCTGATGGTGATGATGAATCTCANGACCATGACNANGNTCATGACGATGATGGTGACATGGGAGCTATAATGATGTACTTCAATTATTCAGACGCTGACGGCGATGGCGTATTATCTGCTGATGAATTTACTACATTCTACAATAATATCAACGATGATAGCCCGTCTCTTGAAATGCTATTCGGTATGATGGATTCTGATGGCGATGGAATGATTACTGCTAGTGAATATAGCGATTGGGCTAACGAATCAACCGGAGTTTCAGAACCAATGTCAGAGNANGATTGGAATGATTTTGTANCTATGTTCAACTATATGGATACTAATTCAGATGGTGGAATGGACCTAGAAGAATTCTCTGCTTTGATGGGTTCAATGGATGATGATGATGATGACCATGACGGACATGGAGATGGTGGACATGATGATGATGATGATGACCATGATGGACATGACCATGGAGACCATGATGGTCACATGCATGGACCTCTTGACTGGGTAATTGTTGAAGCAGATATGAGTATGCCTCCTATTGCTGGTGACCTTTCAAACTACTATGCAGTTCTATCAAAGTGTACTATACCAGATGATGACTCTGATGATGGTGATATGATGATGGACATGGGAGGAGCACCTGAGATGGATTGTGGACCAGATATTATGTTCACTCCTCTATCTAGCGCTAACGATCCGAACGCAATCTTCTTCCATGACGCTGATAGTTCAGGAACTTTGACATTTGGCGACATGGTTCATGTTAGTGAAAATGCTACCAGTGAAGAATGGACTCATGTTCGTTTGTATTCTGCTTCTGCTGATTCTTACAGTGATGAAAACCCAATGCTGACACCAGGTTTCACTGGAGTCATTGGAATGATTGCCCTACTTGGGGCAGCATTGCTCACACGCAGAGATTGAGTTTTACTCAAACTAAAGCCTCACCATTTTAGATGGTGACAAAGCGGAATAGGACCTTTGATACTGCGCTTAGCATTAGGATGATCATAAAAGATCCTAATGCCCATTTAGCCCAAGGCCTATCAGGCTTTGTTGGCGGCCATGGGTCAAAGCCTAAGCGTTCTGCCTCATCTACTAAGGCAGCGAGTTCAGCTAATTCCTCCTCGATACTCTGAGCCACCATAACAAGACCGATAAGGCCGTTATAATTGAATAATTGGTAAAACTAGTCGAGGATTCGTTTGCCTTGAATGAGTTGAATCTGAATAGAGATTGAAACAGGCATTCAAAAGTAAACCAGATTATTTGGCCATATGTCAAATCGAGTTATTGCCATCATTGGCGCTGTCATATTTGTATCAGGAATGTTTGGCGGTGTTGTTTTAGAACGCATTGATGCCAGTTTATCAAACGAAAATGAGCAAAACTTCTCAATTGAAGTAGATGATTCAGAAGGAACAAATTTGTATTCTTTGATTGAAGTCGATGATGGAGATAATGACGAAGAAGAACAAATCACTTGGGTATTACATGAATTTAAATTTTCTTCAAATGGAGCAGGAGACGCTATCACATGGGACTTTGGAGATGGCACTACTGCATCAGGTTCGTCGATTAGCCACCAATTCACATCATCGGGGACTTTTCTTATCACCGCTACATCAATTAGTTCAGATAAAGTTGAAACCGCCTCTATCGAAGTAATAGTAAATCGTGATTCATTTGCTGAAGCAGATAATATGGAATGTTCATGCGCACCAACTGGAAAAGACACTGTGATTGATCTCGTAGCACTAACAGGTAAGCAATCAATACAGGGCTTCGTTCAAGTTGAGCATGATGGAAGTAGCGAATC